>DYCT01000067.1 GCA_019417975.1 Bacteroides sp. | reverse complement strand
TCATAAATCTACCCTTAATCGTGTATTGGATGATAGTTGCGGATTTTAGGTTTATCTAAAAACAATCAAGGTATTTGGCTCTGTGAAGAGGTAAACCTGCAAAAAAGATGTAAATGCGGATATTGTTTCGCATTTACATCTTTTTTTGTAAGTTTGTGCTTTCAAAAATAGAATAGGATGAAACAATATCTTGATTTACTTCAGCGTGTATTGGATGAAGGAGTGCGTAAGGACGATCGTACAGGAACAGGCACGCTTAGTGTATTCGGACATCAAATGCGTTTCCGGATGGACGATGGATTTCCTTGTGTTACGACCAAAGCGTTGCATCTGAAATCAATTATCTA
Organism: Bacteroides sp.; assembly: GCA_019417975.1. GTDB lineage: Bacteria > Bacteroidota > Bacteroidia > Bacteroidales > Bacteroidaceae > DYCT01. The sequence continues at coordinate 8,570 of DYCT01000067.1, read as the reverse complement.
TGAGTTGCTTTGGTTCTTGCAGGGTGATACCAATGTGAAGTATTTGCAAGAGCATGGCGTACGCATCTGGAACGAATGGGCTGGAGCTGATGGCGAGTTGGGGCCTATTTATGGTTATCAGTGGCGCTCGTGGCCGGACTATCAAGGAGGACATATCGACCAAATAAAGCAAGTGATAGATACCATCCGGCATAATCCTGATTCACGTCGTATGTTGGTAAGTGCTTGGAATGTAGCTGCTATTGATGAAATGCATTTGCCTCCTTGTCATATTTTGTTCCAATTTTATGTAGCAGATGGCCGTTTGAGTCTTCAGCTTTATCAGCGCAGTGCCGACCTTTTCTTAGGAGTGCCTTTTAATATTGCATCGTATGCGTTGTTGTTGCAGATGATGGCTCAGGTTACCGGTTTGAGGCCTGGCGATTTTGTTCATACATTGGGCGATGCACATATTTATCTGAATCATATAGACCAGGTGAAACTCCAATTGTCGCGAGAACCTCGTCTGTTACCACGGATGGAACTTAATCCGGATGTGAAGGATATCTTCCAGTTTAAGTATGAAGATTTTCAGTTGGTTGATTATAATCCTCATCCCCATATTGCGGGAAAAGTAGCCGTATAACAGTTATGATACTATCTATTATTGTAGCGATTGACAAAAACAACGCAATCGGTCGTGAAAACAAGTTGCTCTATTGGCTGCCGGACGATTTGAAGCGGTTTAAGGCTTTGACCACCGGACATACCATTGTCATGGGGCGGAAAACATTCGAGTCGCTTCCCAAAGGAGCATTGCCCAATCGGCGTAACATCGTTCTTTCCCGAAAAGGATTTTCTGCTCCTGGAGCAGAAACTTATCCTACGTTGCAGGCAGCGTTGGAGACATGTACACCCGATGAAGAAGTATATATAATAGGTGGAGCCAGTGTGTATGAACAGGCTTTGCCTATGGCAGACAGACTTTGCCTTACTTGCATTGCTGATGAAGCGAAGGAGGCAGATGCATTTTTCCCAACTATTCGGGCAGAGGAATGGATAGAAACCAATCGGGTTCATCATGCGATTGACGAAAAGCATGCTTTTGAGTTCGATTTTGTAGACCTCAATCGGCGATAAGCATTTGTGTAGGAAATAGGAAAGAGGAGAACTGTTTTTGAAGAGATTCTTTAGAAATAGTTTTCCTCTTTTTATGTAAGAAGCCGATTAAAACGATAACTGTCCGGCAAAGCTTTTTTTGAGTGAGTTATGTCCGGATGCCGTAAGCTACAAAGAAGGGTAAAAACACTTGTTTTTTAGAACCATTTTCGGCGTTCAGCATAGGAGGAAAAAGAAAGTATTATAGGATATCCGAAAAAGTATCTTAAGATACTTCGCGATTTATCTTAAGATACTTGGGCATTTATCTTAGGATACTTTGCAGTTTATCTTAAGATACTTTTGGGGAGAATTTAACTCATTCATTTTGAGAAGTATAAAAACACTGTTTTTGGACGGTAAAAAAAAGTGTAAAAAGGATGATTTTAGAGCTTGTTTTCGGTGATTTGATGGGGCGTTTTTGTCAAAAGAAACGCCCGAAGCCTAATCATTAAGCTTCGGGCGTTAATATGCTCTTTTTAAGATTTATCGGACAGTAACAATTGCTTTGATTAGAAGAACAAGTAACGTGAGTCTTTCACGTCTGCTTTCAAATAAAGGTCATTGATGAAACGATTCACGCGGTAAGCATTCATGTTCTTAATGTTCAATTCCTCTTTTTCTACATTGAAAGTTTCTTCGTTTTTCTCTTGATTATAAACCTGAAGCATGTAAACGCCAGCTTGTCCCTTGATAGGAGCAGTAAGTTTGCCTACTTCTGTATTGGTGGCATAAGCACCAAGAACAGGTTCGCTGCTATGAGTCAAAGCTACATATACAGGGTTTGAGAATGAGATGTGTTTAACAGAATCGCTCATCATCTGACCTGTAGTTTTGCAAGCTTCAAAGCTTGACAAGTTTTTGCCTTTCAGATCGTTCATAATCTTTTCAGCTTTCTTGTCTTTGATGATTTCAGCGCGGAGTTGAGCTTTTACAGCATCAATGTCGCGGTAGCCTTCTTTGTTGATTCCGGTCAAGGCAACAACCATCAAGTGGTCGCTTTCTCCACATTCGTAAAGCGGAGAAATTTCACCTTTCTTAGCTCCGAAAATCCAACGGATAGCTTCGCGTGTGCCTTTAACACCACCCAATGCATGTTCTGCATTGTAGAAGTCGTTACGCTCCAACAGACGGTAGCCGTTTTCTTCTGCGTTAGCTTCCATTTTCTCTAATGTATTGTTTGAAGCGATGAACTGGCTGAAATCGTTGTAAGCCTTGTTGTAAGTCTCTTTGCTGAATTCAACTTGGCGTTTGATAACTGCTACTTTGTATTTGTCTTTCATAGCTTTTTTGTCCAATACCTGAATGATGAGGTGTCCCTGACCCAGAGCCAAGTCTGTAGTCTCTTTTACACCCAAGTTGCAGATTGTGTTGATGTACTTGGTGTTGTCTGCATCCAATTGCATCTTTTCATATTGGTTTGCTGTAAGCCAAACGCCTTCACCTGTTGTATTGTTGTACTTTTTAGCCAATTCAGCAAAGTCTGCACCACCCTTGATAGCATTGTAGATACTGTCGGCCAATGCTTGAGTCTTGGTAGCGTTTTCTGCTACAACCTGAATTTGACGATATTGGATAGAGTCGGCTGCTGTTTGGCGAGCTACAATCTTGAATGCATTGTAAGAGTCGTCTGCTTGGTTGTAATAAGGGCCAAACACTTCACCTACTTTAACAGAATCCAAACGAGAAGTTACATCGCTTGGGAATGCTGTCTTGTTGTAGAATACATCTGCATACGGTACGTTAGAGTCTGTAGAGCGGATGAAAGAAGCATATTCAGTTGCTTTTTCCAACTGGTTAGTATAGTCGATTACTTCTTCTTGAACTACTTTACGGTCAGCATCGCTCGGACGAACGTGGATGTCGATGTATTTAATGTTACGAGTTTCTGTATATTGTTTGAACTGTTCTTTCTTCTTGTTGTAGAGGTCTTTCAGTTCAGAGTCAGAAACTGTGATTGTAGTATCGGCAATGCTTGCATAAGGAACAGCTGCCAACAATACGTCGTATTGGTTGGTGCGTGCATCGAATGCAGCTTGTGCTTCTACCGGGTTTGAAATCATCGCCTTAGAAATCAAGTTCTGATATTTCTGAGCCAAATGGTTTTGACGAAGTTCTTTTTCGATGAATAACCAGAACTTGTTCATTGATTCGTAGTATTCTACATATTGAGCAGGCATCTGAGTTTTGTTCATCTTCGCATAGTCGGCCAAGAATTTTTTCAAGATGTCTTTGTCGAACGCTCCGGTTTGAGGATTTACAAATGGAGTGTTACGCAACATCGGGTCTGTGCCGGCTTCGATAATCGCTTTGATTTCATCATCAGATACTGTGAGGCCGATTTTCTCAGCTTCGTTCAAGATAATCTGGTTCTGAACGTAGTTCTGCCAAACCTGGTCTTTCAGTTGTGACATTTGGTCGTCTGACAAAGCTGATGAACCGCTTGTCAATTTTACGATTTCGGTATATTCATCAAGCATTTTTTGGTAGTCTTGAGCAGAAATGCTCTTGCCGTTGATTTCACCAACGTCTTGTTTCCCCTGATGAGGTTGCAAAACTTTCCAAGCATCGCCTGCTATAAAAGCAAACAGGGCAAGGCCGATTACAATGACCAACAAGGGTCCTTTGCTTCTGATTTTTTGTAATGTTGCCATTTAAGTATTTAAATTTAATTGTTATTATTCCGTGATATTTCTTTATTAGCGCACGAAGATACAAAAAATGCAAATATGCATCTACTTCTAAGCTTAATTTTTTTGCATTATTCTGTTACTTTCAGGCGTACTAACTCTATTTTGGTAGCTGTCACTTTGAGAATTTTGAATTGATATTGCTTTATCTGGATGATTTCGTTTAGCTTTGGAAAACTTTGATACTGATTCAGAATGAATCCGCCGATTGTTTGGTAATCGTCAGATTCGGGCAAGTCCAAGTTAAGGGTTTCGTTTGCTTTCTCTATTTCCAGACGAGCGGAAAGCACGTATTCATGGTCGCCTACTTGTTTGGCTACATAGGAGGTCGTGTCGTGTTCGTCTTCGATATCGCCAAAGATTTCTTCAACAAGGTCTTCGAGCGACACGATGCCACTGGTTCCTCCAAACTCGTCGACAACGACAGCCAGCGATTTTTTCTTTTGCATGAAGAGTTTCATCAGTTTGTGGGCCGACATGGTTTCGGGTACGATGGGCACTTGTTGGATGCGTGCACTCCAATCGGTCGGGTTGCGAAACATTTCCGACGAATGGATATATCCCACGATGTTGTCTATATTGTCCTCATAGACAATGATTTTGGAAATACCGGATTCGATGAATTTTGTTTTTAATTCATCAATATCGGCAGTGCGGGCTATTGCGACAATCTCAGTACGGGGAATCATGCAGTCGCGTGTCTTGATATTGGAGAAATCGAGTGCATTTTGGAAAATTTTTACTTCGGTGTCCACTTCTTTCTGATTGTCGGTACTGTCAATGCTGGACTGGATGAGATAGTCCAAATCTATTTTTGTAAAGGCTTTATCGGCTGCTTCTTTGTTAATCTTGGTTCCGCATAGGCGCAAAAAAAGGTTTGATACGCTTGATGCGAATTTGGAAATAGGGTAGAGTACGATATAACAGATATAAAGAGGTATGGCGAAGATGTTGAGCGACAAGTTGGGATTAATCTTAAAAATGGTCTTGGGGAGAAATTCGCCTGTTACCAAAATGATAAGTGTAGATATAATGGTTTGTATCAATACCATGAGAAATGGATTCTCAATGAGCCCATGCAGCAGATTCTGTTCGATGATTTGAGCCATGAGGATGCCATAAATGACCAGGGCAATGTTGTTGCCGACAAGCATGGTAGAGATAAATGTATTGGGGTGTTTGAAAAAGATGGAGAGGATGCGTGCAGTTAGGCTTCCCTCTTCCTTGTCCATTTCAAATCGTAGTTTGTTACAAGAGATAAAGGCTATTTCCATGCCGGAAAAGAAACCGGAAAAAGCCATAACAATGAGTACTTGTATTAAAATGATTGTCATAGTTGCCTGTTTATCGTTTGGGTACTATCGTTGGCAATAGAATCTTGCTTGCTTGGTTCGATAGGGAATACACCGCCACTGTTGTGGATTATGTATTTGGTGAGTTGCTGGTTTGATTCAAAGCCGTAGCCGGTAATGATATTCTCGGTTTGCTGGATGCGAATGAACTGGTCGGAATAGACTTTTTCTTGTCGTTGGTTCCAATATAGTCGTTCTGTATTGAATCTTTCACCTTTTTGATTTCTGATGAATACATCTCCGCGCAGTTCCCAAAGTTTCTGACTATCGTAATAGTAAGCTGTATCTGCTTTGATGATTGCTTCTACATGTTGTAGTGAATCGAATTGCTCTAAGTAGACTCCTTTTTCGAACGACCAGTAAGATGGTGTTTTTTTATCGTAGATTTCCCATTCTTCTGCTTCGAGTCGATAGCGGATGACTCCTGAATCGGATATTAGGGTATTGACACCCAGCGTGCGCATTCCGGGTAATGAGTCTCGTTCTAAAATAGCCTCTCCCAGTTTCTCCTTCTTATCCGAACAAGAGGGAAATAAAAAGAGCATAACAATCACCATAGCGGTGATTGTTATGCTTATAGATGGGATGGATTTGTACGTATGTTGTCGGAAATCCATTTTTACATTATCTGATAACTGTAGATTCGCCAATCCAACCACCGATTTGTACAGTGTCGCCTTTCTTCAAGTTCAAGAAGAAGAGGTCTTCTGTCTTCGGAGTATGACCAACGTAAGCGTTAATCAGTTTCTGTGCATCTTCTGCTACGCTGGGGTCAACGCTCTTTGCGCGTTGCAATTTGTCGATAGCCAAGAAGTAAGTACATCTGTTCAATGCAGACTCGTCACTCCAGTTAGGGCTTGCTGCATACATTTGAGCAATCAAAATATAAGGAGCACCATAGTTGGGGTTCAATGCAATTGCTTTCTGAGCATAGCTGCGAGCCTGTGAGTATTTCTTTATAGAAGAAAGTACGGCTGCTGCATTGTAGTTGTATTCAGCTTTCTTTGCATCGTCAGCTTCCAATTCGATGGCTTCGTCGAAATACTTAACAGTGCCATCGATATCTTGCTTCTTGTATGACATGTAAGCACATCCTACAGCGGATTCTGCAGTCGGCTGGATGCGGTGTGCATACAAAGATGCATTGAAGTAAGCCTGTTGGTCAGTACATTTCAACATCTTCATTACAGCTACTACGTTCTTCAAGTAGTCCAAGTTGTCCTTGTTTTGCTCAACTTTGTCAGCGTAGATGCTCTGCAACATGTCGCAATCTGCAGCACCGCTGTTTACCAGATAAGCGTCAAGGTTTTCTTTCACCATGTTGTAGTTCTTTTTGTCTTTCTCCTTTACAGCTGCCTTCAGCGCTTCTTCTGTGTACTTGCTGGCATCCATATAGTCTTGGATGAACTGTTCGCGGTGTGCATCTTCTGATTTGAATTTACGTGAAGAAGCATCGATAAACTCTTGCAATACAAAGTAGTCTGTTTCTGCTTTTTCTAATTCCATTGCTTCTTTGAACAGGTTGTAAGCTTGGTTCAAATCAAGTTTTGAACCGGCCAAAGTATAGTAATCGTGAGCTTTCATTCCGATGATAGAACCCTTGGTCGTTCCTTTCTTAACCAACTTATTCAGTCTGTCTAAGTGCTGAATACGTTGGTCGTATACTTTCATCAGTTCATCGAAATAAGTAGCTTGTTTAGCTGCGTCTTTTTCGTTAGCATACATCCAACGGAGGATTTTAGCACCATTAGTGTAAGTTCCTACTTGTGCGAAAGGAGCTTCATCGAAAACGATTTTCCAAGGTTTGTAAGCATCTTTAAAGTTGCTTGTCTTTACGTATTCTGTGTAAACACTGATGTTGTTCAGGCATCGGATGCTGTCTTCTCCGTGTCCGAATCTGGATCCGTCTTCTACGCCTTTTTGTGCGTATGCGCCAGTCATTCCTGATGCAAGGATAACCATCGCGGCAAAATACTTCATCTTCATCGTAATAAATTTTATAGTTATTTTTTTATGTTTATTCTACTCTCCATTTTGCGAACCAACGCTCGTTGAATGTCAAACCTATATTAAAGCGAATATAGTTTTCGTCCAATAATCCCTTTGCCTGAATGTTGGGCTTCACTTTGCTATATTGAACAGATATGTTGAGCAATGATTTGCTTTGGAATATCGGCAGCCCGAAACCTACTGAAGCTCCGTATTCTTTAGCTTCTGCTCCGTTGATGCTGACGTATGGAGTGGAGTAATAGGCTCCGATACGGTAGTGAACCCGTTTGAAGTAGTTTCTAACTAATGGGTTAGGGATATATTCTGCGCCAATGGCATATTTATCGCGGTTTTGTAACTTGCCTGTTTCTCCAAAATAAGATGCCTCTGCCCACTGTTGGTGTGTGTAGTCAAATCCGGCTGTGACATGGTTGGCAAATTGATAAGTGATACCTGCACCAAAACTATGAGGAAGGTCAAATCCGCCTTTGATAGGGGTGTTATCGCCTCCTTCTACAAGTCCGGTACTTGTATTTACTCGTTGGATTGTTGTAGACGCATCGGTGTTCATCTTATGTCCTAACGAATAGATTAATCCAAAAGTCAGTTGATGCTTTTTGTTGATTGGCTGTGTGTATTGCAAACCAAAGTCGAGTTTGTAGTCTCTGATTGTTACTTTCTGCTCTTTCAGCGTCGTATTGATTGTATTTTCAGAGAAACTGGTCTGTGTGGATTGTGTGATAGACCCGAATAAGAAAGATGCGTTTATACCTACTGAAAGGTTGTTTATCGGTTTAGCACCTAAGCCGATGAACATTTGATTGATACCTCCTTCACCACTGAATACGCTATAGGAACTTAGGTTGGACGATCCTCCTGCATTGGTTATTTTTTCAGTTGTGGTGATGTTGTATCCTACGCTGGAAAATGGAAGGAAACCCAATGTCATTCCTAAACGCTTGTGTAGGCGAAATTGCATAGCAATATAGTCAAAGCTAGTATTTTTGGCATTGCGACTGACTGTACCATCGCTGAAGTTCCCATTTTGGAAGCTCATACCGGCATCGAATAAAAAGGTAAGAGAGTCAATGGCTGTGTAAGATGCAGGGTTAGCAGGATTGATGTGACGTCCATCTCGTAATCCAATTGCTATTCCACCCATAGCTTTGCTATTCCCGAATGATTGGTCGGACAATAATCCGAAGCCGTAGCGGGAATACGGTGAGTTGGTATTAGGTGAAGAACCATTTTCTCCATTGCTTTGTGCCATGAGCAAATTTGTAGTAAATGTAAAAATCAGAGCACAAAGTATCTTGTTATAGATGCTCATTGTATTTTAATATTCTGTTTAATCCTTTCAACACTAAAAATCTGTCTGCAAAGATGATACTTTTTAAGTTTG
>DYCT01000066.1 GCA_019417975.1 Bacteroides sp. | reverse complement strand
GAACAAGAAGCATTGATGTATCTGAAGAAAACCTTCAGACAATCTGCAAATACTCATTATTCCAACACTTGATAGATAGTACAGGAATCATTGATGAGCCGGTACTCGACAAGCTTAAGCTAAATATCCGTTCGCTCATTGCTTCGCAAGAAGCTGATTGCAAGGATTTGCTTGACTTGTGCATTGATGTTATCTATCACAACAACATGAAAGCTTATGGACTGAATCAACTGATTCAGCTATATATCAAATGGGAAAAGACACACACCCCCGACCAAGAGAAGTCTGTCGCAGAATGAAAAGAATAGATACTCGCCAGAAAAATCTACCGTATAGTGCACTAATACCTGCACTACAGGCATTCTTTACCTCCGAAAAAGGTGAGATGTTAGAGATTGTGACTACCGATAATTCTGCTTTCACCGACTTGAAAGAATTCTTATCGGAACAGAACATCGGCTTCCGAGAAATTTATGAAAATGAATGCATGACTTTGCAATTTACAATACCCAACCCATGAGCCAAGCCCTGATTACCATCAAGAAAATGTCTGATGAAGCGAAAGCACACATCAGCAAAATCTACGGAAGTACAGATAAATTCTACGCAACAGTCTATCTGATTGCCAAAAACGAACACTTGCTACAACAGCATAAGCCAGCAGCATGGGAACAAAAAATGCGCACCGTCCATGCCTATCAAGGAATCATCCGCTTCATGTTAGATGAGTTAGGCATAAACGGTCAAGAACTTATGGCAGATATTGCCAGCGACTATTTGGAAGACTATGTCAGCTTCCGCGAAAAAAACTTCGATATAGATAACGAAGAGTTTATCAGTATCTTAAAACGAATTGCTTAATGAGCGTGTATTAAGACCCTCTTATTTAAAGGATAGCCCCTGTCACATACAACTGTAGCAGGGGATATCTTCATTATTTAAGGGTTACGATAACGCTCTTACTCTTTAGAATAGTTTCAATGCATTCTTACGAGCTTCTTCCAAACCAATTATAGCAGATGTAGCAGCCGTTTTCTGCACACGTAGCTGCTCGTATTTCCGATTTATCTCTTCGACAAAAGGAGTACGCATTGTCGGACTAAGCAATTTTCCTATTGTCGTCACTATCTGAGACGCATCACGAGTATAAACCACCGGAGCATGATATTGAGGAGCAATCTTCAAGGCCGTATGCAAAAACGAAGTTGTAGCCCCACCTATCAATAACGGAACCTCCAAGCCAGCCTTCTCCAATTCACCGGCTACATGCACCATTTCTTCGAGTGATGGAGTTATCAGCCCGCTCAATCCGATGGCATCCACTTTTTCATTTATTGCACATTTCACAATCGCTTCGGCTGAAACCATCACGCCCAAATCGAGAATCCGGTAATTGTTGCAAGCCAAAACCACACTTACAATATTCTTTCCGATGTCATGCACATCCCCTTTTACCGTTGCCAACAAAACCTTACCTGCAAAATGAGTATTCCCCTCTTGCCCTGCCTCTATCAACGGCTGTAAAATAGTTACCGCCTGTTTCATCGTACGAGCTGTCTTTACCACTTGCGGTAAGAACATCTTTCCGGCACCAAACAAGTCACCAACTTGGTTCATACCGTCCATCAACGGTCCTTCTATGATGGCAACAGCTCCCGAATAAATTGTCAAAGCTTCGTTCAAGTCCTCCTTCAAATAATCGGATATGCCTTTCATCAGCGCATATTTCAATCGTTCCTCTACCGATGTCTTGCGCCACTCATTCGAAGCAGAATGCTGTACGATAGAATCTTGTCCGGCTTCTTTCAACCGGTCGGCCAGCTCTACCAAACGTTCAGCAGCATCCGGCCGCCTATTTAATACCACATCTTCAACCCGTTCCAATACATCAGAAGGTAAATCGGTATAAAGTACAGATGTTGCCGGATTTACAATACCAAAGTCCATACCTTCTGCAATAGCATGATACAGAAATACAGCATGCATAGCCTCACGGATATAATTGTTTCCTCTAAACGAAAAAGAAAGGTTGCTTACTCCCCCACTGACATGTGCTCCAAGCAGATGTTTCTTTATCCACCCGGTAGCACGAATGAAATCGGCTGCATAGTTATTATGTTCCTCTATACCGGTGGCTACAGCCAACACATTCGGATCAAAAATAATATCTTTCGGGGCGAATCCGACATTGTCTACCAACAGCCGATAAGCCCTTTCGCATACTGCAATCCTCCGCTCATAGCTATCTGCTTGTCCCTGTTCATCAAATGCCATAACGACTACCGCAGCCCCCAACCGTCTGATGAGCTTCGCCTTGCTTAAGAAAGGTTCTTCACCTTCTTTCAAGGATATAGAGTTCACAATGGCCTTGCCTTGAATACATTTCAAGCCAGCCTCAATCACGTCCCATTTAGATGAATCAATCATCAAGGGTACTTTGGCTATTTCGGGTTCTGCAGCTATCAGATTCAAGAAAGTAGTCATTTCTTGCTTTGCATCCAGCAAGCCATCATCCATATTGACATCAAGCACTAAAGCGCCATCATCCACCTGCTTCCGCGCAATGCCTAAGGCTTCTTCGTATTTTTTTTCTTGAATCAAACGAAGGAACTTCCGAGAGCCTGCCACATTACACCGCTCACCCACATTGACAAAGCGGACATACGGAGTCACTTCCAAATTTTCAAGCCCCGACAGACACAAACAATCGGCTTCCTCAACAACCCGATGCGGACAAGCTCCAATTACCAATTCAGCAAATTTAGATATATAAGCATCGGTCGTTCCACAACAGCCTCCCAAGATATTCACCAATCCTTCATCAATGTAGCTAACCACCTCAGCAGCCATTTCTTCGGGAGTCTGGTCATATTGTCCTAAGCTGTTGGGCAATCCGGCATTCGGATAAGCACTAATATAATAAGGTGCATGAGCAGCCAACTCTGCCAGAAACGGCTTCAACTGCTTGGCACCAAAAGAACAATTCAATCCTACAGAAAACAAATCGGCATGATGTACAGAAGAAAGAAAAGCTTGCAGTGTCTGACCTGAAAGTGTACGTCCGCTTATATCTGCAACCGTCACAGAAAGCATCAGAGGTACACGTCGTAAAGCTATCTGCATGGCTTGTTCGGCTGCATAAATAGCAGCCTTGGCATTCAGCGTATCGAAGATGGTCTCTATCAGCAAAGCATCCACCCCACCCTCAAGCAAAGCCAGCATCTGCTCCAGATAAGCCTCGGTCAGTTCATCAAAAGTCAACGCACGATAAGCCGGGTTATTTACATCCGGCGACATAGAACAAGTTTTATTTGTCGGTCCTACAGAGCCGGCTACAAAACGAGGTTTTCCGGCATCTTTTGCAGTAAACTCATCGGCCAATCCACGTGTCAGACGTGCAGCAGCCAGATTGATATCGCGCACCAAATGCTAGGTATGATAATCGGCCATAGAGATGCGCGTTGCGTTAAAAGTATTGGTTTCTATAATATCGGCCCCTGCTTCCAGATATTTCCGATGAATATCTGCCACTACGTCGGGGCGCGACAAGCAGAGCAAATCATTATTTCCTTTCTGCAGAACAGGCAGCGATGTAAAACTTCCCCGATAGTCTTCTTCTCGTAAGTTGTAGCGTTGTATCATCGTACCCATGGCTCCATCAAGGATAAGGATACGGTGCTGAATCGCTTGATAAATTGAATCAGCCATAAAATAAAAAGAGGAAATTAATGTTTGAACATTCTATCCATCTCGCGTCGGTCATCTTTTTCTTTCAAAGACTCACGCTTATCATATTGTTTTTTACCTTTTGCCAAAGCTACGACTAACTTGGCCAAACCTTTTTCATTAATAAAGACTCTAACAGGCACGATGGTAAAACCATTGTCTTTTACTCCGCGCTCCAATTTGTTCAACTCCTTGCGGTTGAGCAGTAGTTTCCGGTCGCGACGAGCGGTGTGATTATTATAAGAGCCATAAAAATACTCTGCTATATGCATTCCTTTCACCCACAATTCACCGTTATTGAAAAAACAATACGTATCTACGAGGCTGGCCTTCCCCAACCGGATAGACTTGATTTCAGTACCCGTAAGCACAATACCTGCCGTATAGGTATCAAGCAACTCATAATCGAAAGTTGCTCTTTTGTTTTTAATATTTATAGGAGCTAACTTCATCTCAATTTAAAACAGTTGTAAGCAGATTGAATACAGAGCCCAACAGGTAAGGACAAAGCAACAGCAAAACAGAAGTTATCAACGTATAACGCATCTGATATTTTTCCTCAACCTGCAAAAGTATACGCACTCCTTCCCATACCACATAAATGATATAGAACTGAAACACCCAACTAAAAATCTGCAAATCGGGCAATATACCGGTAAGCACTTTTAAAAGGAAAGTCACAACCAACGAATAACCTGCAAATTGCTGTATCAGCAGCAAATCATTTGAACGCTTAAACATCTTTACGCCCAACTGATTAATGCCATAAGCTGCTAGAAAATAGCCGCCAAACAAAGCGACAAACACCTTGCAACATTCAGTCATGGCTCGTTGAAACACAATGTTTCCATTTTCGCCATTTCCTCCTTGGAGTAGAACACCCAAAAAGACAGCCAACCCGCACAAACCAATCATCGGATAGACAAATCCCGCCAACACGCTTCGCCTATCCTCTGATGCTATTTCGCTCCAGGCTTTACCCGGAGCGTAAATCAGCAACATTATTCGTTGAAAAAGTCCTTTATAATTCAATCTATTAGTCTAATTTATATTTACAATACAAGTATTCAGTCTGTGCGCTTCTGTTCTTAGCCACTTTGGCCGATACAGCTACCACAATAGAATCTTCTTTTGTCTGAATTCCTTCTTTACGCAAATCGTCCGAAGAAGGCAGACGGAAACTATTATAAGCGTAATCCACTTTATAACCGTTCTTATTGTTTTCACTTCTCTGCAGATTCTGATTCAATTTCAAATACAATGTATCATTGCCAATACCTTCTTTTGTCATATCCACAAAAACACGGTCCAATACATACACATCTGCTAAAGTAGTAACATATCCTCTATCTGCCCACATGCTTGAGAACTTTGAAATAGAGTCGTTGCACAAGGTATCAGGACGAGTACACAAACTCTTGGTCTGGATACCAAATGAGCGTCCATAGTTTACCAAATCAATTTTGAATTCGGTTTTCCCCTCTACATATTTCTCTCCGTCCTGAAATGTAAATTCCAAGAAGGCACGCTCCAGCCCTTTCAATCCACCCAAATCGGTTACCGATTTTGCCGACGGATAAAACTTATGTCCGGTCAAATCTTGAACTAAAACAATTCCAGAAGCAGACGTAGTAGTCCGGTTAATGGTAAAAAAAGCATAAGCCACCGGCTTATAATTGCTACTCAAACACGAAGTAAACAACACCATCACTACACCCAATAAGAATACACTCGCAATAGTCTTCCAATCTTTCATTTTAAAATTCATTTCCTCTAATTTTAAGTTTGCAAAAATAATAAAAGTAGGAATGATAAACGACCTACCTTTCTCTTTTTTTGAGATATTTAATTAATAAATGTCGTCTTAACGAAAATACTGCATCCGATATGCTTATTAATAAATCAAATATTCTTTGGGGTTAGCAAATAGTTCCTATCTTTGCCTACGTAACATAATCAACTTGAAAAGAAAAAACTAAAAAAGCGTATTATGAGCGGATTCAGTCAAATCACAACCGAGAAAGTTCTGGCCGACCTACGTTATCTGCAACTTCTCTCTAAAAGCTTTCCGACCATTGCCGATGCCAGTACAGAAATCATTAATCTGGAGGCTATCCTAAACCTACCTAAGGGAACCGAACATTTTCTTACCGACCTGCACGGAGAATACGAAGCATTTCAGCACGTTCTCAAAAATGCTTCCGGAGCTGTAAAACGTAAAGTAAGCGAAATATTCGACAACACGCTCCGTGAAACTGAAAAGAAAGAGCTGTGTACACTCATCTATTACCCAAAAGAAAAACTCGAATTAGTGAAAGGTACAGAGACCGATATTGATGACTGGTATCGTATCACCTTAAACCAATTAGTCAAGGTGTGCCAAAACGTATCATCCAAATACACACGCTCCAAAGTACGCAAATCGCTCCCGGCCGACTTTTCATACATCATTCAGGAGTTACTGCATGAGTCGACCATCGAGCCAAACAAACATGCTTATATCGACGTCATCATCAATACGATTATCAGCACAAAGCGTGCCGATGATTTCATCATTGCGCTCTGCAACCTGATACAACGACTCACCATCGATTCACTCCACATTGTCGGAGACATCTACGACCGTGGTCCGGGAGCACACATCATCATGGATACGCTCTGCAACTACCACAACTTCGACATACAGTGGGGCAACCACGATATTCTCTGGATGGGTGCAGCAGCCGGTAACGAAGGATGTATAGCCAACGTCATCCGCCTTTCCATGCGCTATGTCAACTTAGCCACATTGGAAGATGGTTATGGCATCAACCTTCTGCCTTTGGCTACCTTTGCCATGGATACTTATGCCGACGACCCTTGTCAGGTGTTCATCCCCAAGACAAACTTCTCCGACAGTAGTTACAATGAGAAGACTATCCGGCTTATCTCACAGATGCATAAAGCAATTTCGGTTATCCAGTTCAAGATTGAAGCACAAATCATCAACCGCAGACCGGAGTTTAACATGAAAGACAGAAACCTGCTGGAGCTCATCGATTACGAACATGGAACCATCACACTCAATGGCAAAGAATATACATTAAAAGACTGCAACTTCCCAACCATAGACCCGAAAGACCCTTACCGTCTGACTGATGAAGAAGAAGATTTAATGAACAAATTGCACCATTCGTTTATCAACAGTGAAAAACTCCGTAAGCATATGCGATGTCTTTTCACTCACGGCAGCATGTATTTGGTTTGCAATTCAAATCTGTTATTCCACGCTTCAGTTCCTTTAAATGCAGACGGCTCACTCAAGAAAGTACGCATCGGGCAAAAAGAATATCAGGGCAAAAAGCTATTAGACAAAATAGACCAGCTCATCCGTACTGCCTACTTTGAGGACGAACGTACAGAAGAGAAACTTTTTGCAATGGACTATATCTGGTATCTGTGGTGTGGAAAAGATGCGCCTCCGTTCGATAAAGACAAAATGGCTACATTCGAACGATACTTCTTGCCCGAAAAAGAATTGCACAAAGAAAACAAAGGCTATTACTATTCGCTACGCAACGAAGAAGCCATCTGCGATATGCTGTTAAAAGAGTTTGGCGTCACCGGCAAACACATGCATATCATCAATGGTCACGTCCCCGTCAAAACCATCAAGGGAGAAAATCCAATTAAAGCAAACGGTAAGTTGTTGGTAATCGATGGAGGATTCTCAAAAGCCTACCAACCGGAAACCGGTATTGCCGGCTATACATTAGTTTATCATTCGCGAGGTATGCAGCTGGTTCAGCACGAACCTTTCGAATCGACCCAGAAAGCCATTGAAGAAGGTCAGGACATCAAGTCCACAACATTTGTCATCGAATTGAGCTCACAACGCGTATTAGTAAAAGATACAGACAAAGGTAGAGAGCTTGAAACTCAAATCGAAGACCTAAGAAAATTGTTGCATGCTTATCAAAACGGCTTCCTCAAAGAAAAGAAATAGTCTTCCTTACACCTTTCTATAATCTAAAAAAGCGAGTATAATACTCGCTTTTTTATTATTTCTAGTTCCACCTTATTATCAATGCTTTATGCATCCCTAAAAAGTAATTATAGAATACCTGCCAAAGTATCCTAAGATAAACCGCAAAGTATCTTAAGATATTTGGGCAAGTATCCTAAGATACTTCGTCATTTATCTTAAGATACTTTTGAGGTGAACCTATAGATACTTTCCGGATAGTTTAAGATTCTCCTAAAAACAACACCAAGATTACATCCGGTATTACCCGGCATTCTTGTTATCTTTGCCTACCAACGAAATAGTACTTTTTCCTTACAGTCCAAAGTCCAACAACCAACCAAGAAGAAAAAGAAATAGGTGTATCACAAAACTCCGGCTTAACCAGTAAGCAAAAAGAGGATGAACCGCTCATTGCGATTCATCCTCTAAATGGTTTTCAGAATCTGTCTGCCACAGACAGTTCTACTTATTTCAACAAGCTTTCAGGGTCGAGGTTATCGCCTTCGATATCCTTAAAGTAACGATAAGTACCCACTTTCAATTCAGCAGTAGCAGCATCATCACACACGATGATACCCTTTTCGTGTAACTGAAGTGCACTGATTGTCCACATCTGAGTGACAGCACCTTCCACTGCATGATACAACGCACGAGCCTTATTATGTCCGTTTACAATAATCAATACTTCTTTTGCAGAAAGCACCGTACCTACACCCACAGTCAAAGATGTTTTAGGAACCTTATTCACGTCGTTTTCGAAGAAACGTGAGTTTGCAATGATTGTATCGGTAGTCAATGTTTTCTGGCGAGTGCGTGAAGACAATGAAGAGCCCGGTTCGTTAAAGGCAATGTGACCATCAGGTCCGATACCTCCCAAGAAGAGGTCAATACCACCATAAAACTTAATCTTTTCTTCGTAGCGAGCACATTCTGCTTCCAAATCAGTAGCATTACCATTCAGAATATTTACATTCTCACGCTTTACATTTACATGATTGAAGAAGTTGTTCCACATAAAAGAGTAATAGCTTTCCGGATGTTCTTTCGGTAGACCTACATACTCGTCCATATTGAAAGTCACTACATTTTCAAAAGAAACAATACCCTTTTTATTCAGGTCAATCAGTTCCTTATACATACCAAGGGGAGATGAACCTGTAGGCAAACCCAATACAAAAGGTTTATCAGCTGTAGGCTGTGCCTTATTGATTTTAGCTGCTACATAGTTAGC
>DYCT01000065.1 GCA_019417975.1 Bacteroides sp. | reverse complement strand
ATACGTGGGCTGATATTGGTGTCATCTTCTTGCTTTTCGCCTTAGGTTTGGAGTTTAGTTTCAAGAAAATCATGAAAGTAGGTGGTGCAGCCGTTATTGCTGCTGTCACCATTATTATCTGTATGATATTGGTAGGTATCGGTGTGGGAACATCGTTTGGGTGGTCGCGTATGGACTGCATCTTTTTAGGAGGTATGTTGGCCATGTCGTCCACAACGATTATCTATAAAGCATTCGACGACTTGGGGCTTCGTCAGCAGAATTTTGCAGGATTGGTGCTCAGTATCTTGGTGATAGAAGACATTCTTGCCATTGTGCTGATGGTGATGCTTAGCACGATGGCAGTGAGTCAGAACATCGAGGGAGCTGAAATGCTCGATAGCATCGGCAAGTTAGGCTTCTTTCTGATACTTTGGTTTGTCGTTGGCATTTATCTTATACCTTTATTTTTGAAAAAGGTAAAGCGTTTGATGAGCGATGAAACGATGCTGGTGGTATCTCTTGGGCTTTGTTTCGGGATGGTAGTAATGGCTGCCAAGACCGGATTCTCTCCTGCATTTGGGGCCTTTATCATGGGTTCTATCTTGGCAGAAACGATAGAAGCAGAGCAGATAGATAAGCTGGTGAAGCCAGTTAAAGATTTGTTTGGAGCTATCTTTTTTGTATCTGTAGGTATGATGGTCGACCCGGCTATGATTGCCGAGTATGCTGTGCCTATCTTGGTCATTACGTTGTCCATTATTGTGGGGCAGGCCGTGTTCGGTACATTGGGTGTACTGTTGGGTGGTCAGACCTTGCGTACAGCCATGCAGTGTAGTTTCAGTTTGATGCAGATAGGTGAGTTTGCTTTTATCATTGCATCGCTGGGAGTCAGCATGAAGGTGACCAGCGATTTTCTATACCCCATCGTGGTAGCCGTGTCAGTACTCACCACCTTTCTTACTCCTTATTTCATTCGGTTGGCAGGTCCTGCCTCGGCATGGGTAGAGAAGGTGATACCTAAAGGGTGGATGCATTTCTTGGAACGTTATTGTTCCGGTATACAGGCGGTCAATCACGAGACCAATTGGCATAAACTGATTACGGCTATTGTGCGTATTGTAGTGGTCTATTCCATTTTGTCGGTAGCAGTTATCATCCTTTCCTTTCAGTTTGTTGTACCTTTTTTTCGTGCTGCTCTTCCTCCTTTCTGGGGCTCATTGCTGGGAGCAGTCTTCACGATTCTGTGTATTTCGCCTTTCCTACGGGCTATTGTAGTGAAGAAAAACCACAGCATCGAGTTTTCGGCTTTATGGTCCGACAGTCGGATGAATCGTGCACCATTGGTGGGTACCATCGTATTGCGTTTGGTGTTGGCTATAGGTTTTGTCATGTTTGTTATAGCCAGTTTGTTTAAAGCCTCGGTAGGTTTGGCGCTTGGCATTGCATTCTTGGCGGTATGTCTGATGATTTATTCTCGTCGTTTAAAGAAACATTCCATCATGTTGGAGCGTACGTTTATTCAGAATTTGCGTTCGCGCGACATGCGTGCTGCTTATTTGGGAAAACAGCGACCGGCTTATGCAGGAAAGCTATTGTCGCGCGACCTTCACTTAGCCGATTATCTGTTGCCGGCAGATACCACTTGGGCTGGCCGAAGTCTGAAAGATTTAGGCATCGGACAGCGGTTTGGTGTACATATTGCTTCTATTTTGCGTGGAGGGCATCGTATCAATATTCCGGGAGCTGGTGCTCGTTTATATCCCGGCGATAAAATCCAAGTCATCGGTACGGATAGTCAGTTGGAGAGTTTCGGCAAGGAATTGGCTGTGGCTGTTTTTGATGCAGACGATATTGACCCAAGTCAGCATGAGATGACATTGAAGCAATTTGTGTTGTGTGCCGATTCGGTATTCTTGCATAAGACCATTCGCGAGAGTGGTATTCGCGATACGTATCATTGCCTGATTGTGGGTGTTGAACGTGGCAATCACGGATTGATGGCTCCCGATGTCAATATTCCATTCGAACAGGGAGATATTGTATGGGTAGTAGGCGAGATGGCAGATGTGTATAAATTGGTAGCTCAAAAAAACTGATTATTCCCCATTGGGTGAGGAGGAATAGCCTACTTTTAACTCGTCGAATTTTAAAAAAAAGTATGTTATGAGAACAGACCCCATGAATTGTTTGTATTGTCAGAATAACGAGACACTGCATAACCTGATGATTGAAATTGCTACGTTGAGTGTATCGCGCGTATTCCTTTTTAAAGAACAGACCTATCGAGGACGTTGTCTGGTGGCTTACAAAGACCATGTCAACGACCTTTTCGAGTTGTCCGACGAAAATCGGAATGCTTTTATGGCCGATGTCGTACGTGTGACACGTGCCATGGATAAGGTATTCAAACCCGTGAAAATCAATTATGGTGCTTATTCTGATAAACTGTCACATTTGCATTTTCATTTGACTCCGAAGTATGAAGACGGACCTGACTATGGAGGTACTTTTCAGATGAACCCGGGTAAGGTGTATCTTTCGGACGAGGAATATCAGGAAATGATTGAACAGATTCGCAAGGCTTTGTAAAGACTTAAGCCGGAGTCAGAACAGAGATTGACTCATTGCACCAAAGCAGGTCGGTTTGCTCTTAGGGAGTAAGTCGGCCTGCTTTGGTTTTTTACACATTTTGATTGCCGGGCTTCACTTGGTTTGTTTTCCGATAATTTTTATCTTTGCTTTCTAAAACCTTAAAACCAACTGTTCAATGATAGCAATGAAGAATCGCACAAAGAGAATAATTACGATGGTGGCTTGCCTATGCGGCTATGCCGGCTTGTATGCACAAGACACCGAATTCGATTTAAATAGTCAACGTTCTGAATCGCAGGACGTATGGGCCGTGCCCGGACAAAAAAACAATCGGCAGAGTATAAAGATAAATCCGGTCCCACACGACTTGCGATTGGTTGAAAAGAGTGCTTCACTTCGCATTGCTTCTGGCTTTGCTGTGCAAGACAAAAAACAGTGTTTTACCGAGAATCTCGATTTCTTGTCGCTTAATAAGAAAGGAGTACGTCTGATCATCGATTTTGATGCCCGAAAAGCTGTTCGTCAGGGCGTAAAAGCCGTTTCCGGAGCTTATTCTCTGCAAGTTACTCCTAAGGGTATCTGTGTTTTAGGGTATGATGAACGTGGGGCTTTCTATGGGTTGCAAACGTTGCGCGAATTGTTGGAGAGTGCCGCTTCATCTTCCGGAAATCTTCCTTGCCTTACGATAAACGATTATCCCGATTTGCCAAACCGGGGTGTGGTAGAGGGTTTTTACGGTACACCATGGTCGCATCAGGTACGTATGTCGCTCATTGATAGCTATGGAAAATATAAAATGAATGTTTACCTCTATGGACCTAAAGACGACCCTTACCATAGTTGTCCGAACTGGCGTTTACCTTATCCGAAAGAAGAGGCTAAGCATATCGTTGAGTTGATAGAGGCTTGTAAGCGCAATCGGGTGGACTTTGTGTGGGCTATTCATCCCGGACAGGATATCAAATGGAATGAAGAAGATTATCAGAATCTTGTGCAGAAATTCAATTGGATGTACGATTTAGGAGTACGTTCTTTTGCGCTTTTCTTTGATGATATTTCCGGTGAAGGAGCCAATCCGCATCGTCAGGTGGAATTGCTGAATCGCTTGAGTGGTGATTTTGTGAAAGCGAAGGGCGATGTTGCTTCCTTGATTGTTTGTCCTACCGATTATTCCCGTCTTTGGGCCAATCCTACTCCTCAGGGTAGTTTGGCTATCTATGGTCAGACTCTCGACCCAGCTATCAAAGTGTTCTGGACCGGTGATGTGGTGTGTAGCGATTTGACTAAGGACACGATGAGCTGGCTGAATCAGCGTATTAAGCGTCCCGGCTTTTATTGGTGGAATTTCCCTGTGACCGATTATGCCCGCCATATCTTGATGCAGGGACCTGTCTACGGGTTGGATACTTCGCTTACCGATACCGATTTGTGTGGCATTGTCAGCAATCCGATGGAGCATGGCGAGGCTTCTAAATTAGGTATTTATGGTGTAGCCGATTATGCATGGAATGTAGCAGCTTATAATCCGATTGATAACTGGGAACGTGGTCTGGAGGTGATGATGCCACAGGCGTATGAGGCTTATCGTACTTTTGCCATTCATTCGTGCGATACCGAAAACGGATACCGTCGGGATGAATCATGGGAGACCAAGACATTCCGTATTGGTGAGTGGGATGAGTTGCAGGCACAGGCTTTGTGGAACGAATACGATAAGGTGGAGCGTACACCGGCCCAGATTGAAAAGGGATGTGAGAACAAGGCTTTGTTGAAAGAACTTCGTCCGTGGCTTGTTGAGTTTGGCAAGTTGGGTACACGCGGAAAGCGGGGGATTGATTTGGCACGTATTTATCGCGATGGACGCGATAATGCAGCATTTTGGAATAATTATGTCGATAACCTGATGAGCGAAGAAGGCCGGAAAAACTACGAAGCACATAAGTCGGGTACCATGAAGTTGCAGCCTTTCTATGAGAATGCGATGGACGATATGGCTTTTGGCTTCTTTCAAAAACTGACCGGCGAGGTGCCGATGGAATATAAGGGAATCGGCTCTTTCAGTACTGCTCGTACCATGCAGGTGAAGTTGATGCTTGATGGAGATGATGAGACACATTACACTTCGGGTATGCCACAGCGGGCAGACGCTTGGATAGGAGTAGACCTTCGCGCAGTGCGCGATGTGAGAGATATTACAATCCTGCAAGGTCGTAACTCAGTGGACGATGTCGACTATTTCGACCATGCCGTATTGGAGGTTTCTACCGATGGAAATCAGTGGCAACCTTTGCTGGACGATATGCAGCAGCAATATGAAATCCGTTGGAAAGGAGAACCGGTAAAGGCGCGTTATGTACGTCTGCGTCGGTTGGAGTCTGCACGTACCAACTATGCAGCTGTGCGGACGTTCCAAATCAATCCTATTCGTTTGGAGGATATGAACTTCAAGATAGAAGCTTCTGACCCCCAACAGGCATTGGCAGCTTTCGATAGCCGATTGAGTACTGCTTATGTCAATCGTGGGGTGCTCTTGTTCGAGATTCAGCCCGATGTGCAGAAATACATATTCTTGCTGGGAAATATTGCTTCGGATGCTCCGGTTCAGCTTTGTCAGTACAGTGCCGATGGCACAGTTTTAAGTCGGAAATTGGTCACTGCTTCCTACGTTGAGTTTCCGCTTGTGCCCAATGCTGTAAAAGTGCAGTTAGAAGGCACTGTAGAAGTGTATGAGGTGATAGCTCAGTGATTTTAGCATCTCTTTTGAAGAGGTAACTTAAAGCCCTATTCGCAATGTTGGAAACAGTATTGCGGATAGGGCTTTTCTTATGCTGTTTTTATTAGCAGGCAGTCGTATTTTTACAGGATGCTAATCAGTAGCAGTCCCATGGCCAATGCGGTGATTGTACTAACCAGACCAGGCATCATAAACGAATGGTTTAGTACCCATTTGCCGATATGGGTTGTACCGGTACGGTCGAAATTGATTGCAGCCACCATAGTGGGGTAGTTGGGGATGAAGAAATAACCGTTTACAGCAGGGAAAAGCGCAATAAGGAGCATGGGCGACAGTCCTAAGGCTATTCCTAAAGGCATGACGGCGCGTACGGTAGCAGCCTGACTGTATAACAAAATAGACATGATGAAGAGAGCCAGTCCGAAGAGCCAGGGCCATTGGGTTACTGTGCCTTGAATGGAAGCAGTCAGTTCAGTCAGATTTCCGTTGATAAATGTATCTCCCATCCAGGCAATACCGAATATGGCTATCACGGCTTGCATACCGGCTGTGAAGATACTGCCTTGAGCCGCCTTATTTCCACCGGTATGGGTTAGCAATAGGATGAGGGCAGCCGTCGAAAGCATCAGTATTTCAATAAGAATAGGCATTCCTAAAGTGGTGTCTCCGAAGGTAGGGCGTAGGCTGGGGAAAGAGCCGAAGCATACGATGAGTAGCGTAGCGATTAAGAAGAAAAGGACGGAAAGTCGGGCTTTTCCGGATGGATGTGTGGCAGCGCCGATTTCATCGGTGGGTTGTTCCAGCTGTCTTTCTGCCAGGCGGTGGAGGTATTCCGGGTCTTCATCCAGTTCTTTCCCTTTTTTCAGGGAGAAGAGAGCACCTGCCAATACACCTGTCAGCGTGGCTGGGATGCAGATTTTAAGTATATCGAAAAGCGTGATACCGCTACCCGACAGCATAGCAAGCAGGGCAACGGTTGCAGCCGAGATAGGGCTTGCGGTGATGGCTTGTTGGGAGGCTATTACAGCGATGCCTAAAGGCCGTTCGGGGCGGATACGGGTTTCGCGTGCTACCTCTGCAATGACCGGCAGTACCGAATAGGCGACATGGCCTGTTCCTGCCAAAAAAGTAAAGGTGTAGGTGACGATAGGAGCCAACAGGGTGATATGTGCAGGATGGCGTCGCAACATGCGTTCGGCCAGGCGTACCAGATAGTCCAAACCGCCGGCTGCTTGCATACATGAGGCAGCTGCTATCACAGCTGCAATCATCAGCATCACATCAATGGGTGGAGAGGTTGGTTCCAGACCGAAAACAAACGTCAGCACGGCAAGGCCTAAGCCTCCTGTCACTCCCAGACCGATACCGCCTAAGCGAGCGCCTACGACGATAGCGACAAATACGAAAATGAGTTGGAGAATCATAAAGTGAACTTTACGTCAGCCCAATTGTCTTTCTGGTAAGAGTGTACGAAATGCAGACCAAGGCGTTCGGCTTCGGCTCTCAGCACAGGGATGTCTTCTGTATAGAAACCGCTGATAAACAAGTCGGAACCCGGATGCATTACTTTTACGTAGGCCTGCATATCAGCCAGCAGAATGTTGCGGTTGATGTTGGCGATGATAATATCGAACGGTTGGCGTCCGGCCAACGAGTCGGCGCATCCCAATTCTATTTGGATATTGTTGATATGATTCAGACGGGCATTGTCCTTCGAGTTTTCCACACACCAGTCGTCTATGTCGATGGCCGTCACAGGATTGGCTCCACGCATCGAAGCGAGGATGGCCAGGATGGAAGTACCGCAACCCATGTCGAGTACCGATTTGTCTTTCAGGTCAGCATTCAGCAATTCGTTTAGGATGAGGCTGGTAGTCTGATGGTGTCCTGTTCCGAAAGCCATTTGCGGATTGATGACAATATCGTATTCTGCCTGAGGCACATCCTTGTGGAAAGTACTGTGGATGACACAACGGTTGTCGATGACGATGGGTTGGAAATAGTTTTTCTCCCACTCTTCATTCCAATCCTTATCCTCGGTGTCATGAACGGTATAGCTGATGGTTGTATCCGGCAGGGGGAATGTTCCCAATACTGTTTTTAGTGCAGACTCATCAAACAGCGTTTGCTGGATATAGGCCAGAATTCCTTCTTCAGAATTGACAAAACTATCGAAACCGATTTCGCCCAATACAGCAGCCAGCACATCGGTGATGGTTTCGTTGCAAGGCTGGGCGGTAAGAGACACTTCCAGGTATTTCATATCTAATCGTTTTATAATGAGAGGTTGTTAACCGATTTTGCTGATTTTCTTTAGCCTTTCTTCGTCGATGATTTTAATTTTACGACCGTCGATGGCAATGAGCTTTTCGGTGGCAAAATTGGATAAAGTACGAATGGCATTACTTGTTGTCATGTTAGACAAGTTGGCTAAATCCTCGCGCGAAAGATAGATGCTAAGGGTAGACTGGTCTTCCTCCAAACCATAGCTTTCTTTAAGGAAAAGCAGTGATTCCGCCAAACGGCCACGGATGTGTTTTTGGGTCAGATTTACGGTACGTTCATCGGCTATACCCAAGTCTATCGATAGCTCCCGGATAAAGAACCATGCCAGGTCGTTATTTTCCTTGATTAAATCTGTAATGATTTTTAGGGGAATGAGGCAGAGGGTAGAAGGTTCGAAAGCAGCTGCGGCCGTTACATAGTTTTCTTGAGCGAAGTGGGCTCTATAGCCAAAGTATTCAACCGGTTTCACCATACGTATGATTTGGCTACGTCCTCCTACACCGTCTTTGTAGATTTTTACTTTACCATTGAGCAGACACATCAGGTGTGTAGGCTTTTCACCTTCACAGTAGATAGTCTCATTTTTTTTATATTTCTGCACTGTAAAGTTTTTTGAAAGCAGGTCCCTTTGCTCTTGAGTTAAAGGTGTCCATAAATTGGAAATGCTTCCCAATATTTCTGTTTCAGAGATTTCTTTCTTTGCCATTTATGCTTTAGAACCGTGTTATACAGCACAAAAATAAGAATAAATGTGCAATGTTGTATCTTGTTAGGGCATAAATTAATCAAAAGAGAGAAAATTCTATGCAAAAAAAGGATAGTCCTGCTGTCAGTGACTATCCTTTTCCAATTTGATTTTGCATTATTTGGTGAATAGGAGCTCGCGATATTTGGGGAGTGGCCAGATTTCATCGTCCACTTCCATTTCCAAATGGTCTATGTGGTCGCGTATCTCTTCAAGATATGGGCGTACATGTTCGTCGTAAGAAAAAGCTTTGGCTTCTTGACACTCTAAGTGGTTGGCTACTTTGCGGGCTTCGGTCATTTCTTTCACCAATTGCTTGATGGCTGTGACACGGTGTGAAATTTCGCGTACCAACTCTTTTCGGTCTTGGCTGAGCTCTTCATATTCTTCGGGCGAGAATATTTCACGCAGTCCGCGTAGGTTTTCAAGCAAGCGGTTTTGATACATCACAGCGGTGGGAACAATGTGGTTGATAGCCAAATCGCCCAATACACGGCTTTCGATTTGAATCTTCTTGGTGTATTTTTCCAGCTCTACTTCGATACGGCTTTTCAGCTCATTCTCATTGAATATTTTTTCACCGATTAGCACTTCGTGGGCTTGTGTGTCGTTGTAGCGCATCAATGCTTCGGGCACATGTTCGATG
>DYCT01000064.1 GCA_019417975.1 Bacteroides sp. | reverse complement strand
ATTCAATCTAAATGAACTAACTAGTAGAATGTAACAAATGGAATTTGTAATGTATGATACGTTATTGCAACTACCTTTATTCCAAGGTTTGGGCAAGAACGATTTCACAGACATCATCGAAAAGGTTAAGCTTCATTTCACGAAATTTAAAGTCGGGGAATTAATAGCCAGCCAAGGAAGCGCAAGCAATCAACTGATATTTCTGTTGAAAGGGGAGATGATGTCCGAACGTCAAGATCAACAAGACAGATACCTATGGTATGAATTCTTCAAAGCACCGATGGTCATCGAACCATATTCGCTTTTTGGGATGTATCCCAGCTTGACTCAAAACTACATTGCTACAACCCATGTCGATATGGTAAGCATCGATAAACGTTATATCCTGGATGTGTTGGGAAAATATGAAATCTTCCAGCTAAACTATCTTAACATCCTCAGTAACCGAGCACAGATGTTTCAAAACAGATTGCTCAGCGCCAAAGGGAACACATTGAAAGAACGAATCTGCCAAATGTTCTTGTTTCAAGCAGAACAACCCACCGGTCGGAAAATACTCAAAATATCGATGGAAGGACTGGCTGAAATACTCAGCGAGACACGTCTGTCTGTATCTCATGCATTAAATGAGCTTCAAGACAATGGGCTGATACAGCTCAAGCGCAAAGCAATCGTCATCGAAGAACTGAAAGAACTTACGAATCCTAAATACTTTGTCTAACTTATCTACCAACTATTATGAAAAAACTAGCTTTAATCATTGTAAGTGTAATTATGACAATAAATGTACAAGCCCAGAATCCGCTTTTAGGCGAATTCAACACGCTGCACGGCACAGCACCGTTCGATGAAATCAAAACCGAACATTATGAACCGGCCATATTGGAAGGCATCCGTCAGAACCAAGCCGAGATAGAAGCTATCTGCAACAATCCGGAAAAGCCGACTTTCGAAAATACAATTGTAAGCATGGAACGTAGCGGAAAGCTACTGAATCGTGCCACCTCCCTCTTCTTTAATCTGTTGGAAGCAGATACCAACGACCAGATGCAGGAAGTAGCAAGTCGTATCATGCCGGCTTTGACCGAACATGGCAACAACATTAATCTGAACGAAAAACTTTTCGAACGTGTGAAATATGTATACGAACATCGCAACGAAGAGAATTTGACTTCGGAAGACCAAAAATTACTGGAAGATACTTATAAAGGTTTCGCTCGCAGCGGTGCCAACCTCAGCAAAGAGGACAAAGAGACATACCGCAACTTAGCCAATAAGATGAGTACACTGGGGCTTCAGTTCTCTCAAAACGTATTGAAAGCCACCAACGATTTTGAGTTGCTTATCACTGATCCGAAACAGGTAGAAGGTATGCCTGAAACCATACTTGAAGCAGCCAAACAGACAGCCAAAGAAAAAGGAAAAGAAGGTTGGATGTTTACCCTTTCGGCTCCCAGCTACGGTCCGTTCATGACCTACTGCCCGGTACGCGAACTCCGCCAGCAGATGAATATAGCCTCCGGCAGCAAGACTGCAAAAGACAATGCTTACAATAACTTCGAAATAGTACGCGAGATTGTCAATACCAAGATGGCCATTGCACAACTGCTCGGATACAAGGACTATGCTTCTTATTCGCTCGAAAGAAGAATGGCAGAAAACAGCGAAGCCGTATACCAATTGCTCAACCAATTATTGGATGCTTATAAGCCTACTGCTCTGAAAGAAGTAGCAGATGTAGAAGCATTTGCTCAAAAAACCAAAGGCAAGGATTTCAAACTGATGCCTTGGGACTGGTCATACTATTCAGAAAAGCTGAAAGACTCACGCTACAATGTCAATGCAGAGATGTTGCGTCCTTACTTCCAGATTGACAATGTAATCAATGGCGTATTTGGTTTGGCAACCAAACTATATGGCATCACCTTTAAGGAAAACAAAAATATTCAAGTTTACCATCCTGACGTAAAGGCTTACGAGGTGTTCGACAAAGACGGAAGTTATCTGGCTGTTCTCTATGCCGACTTCTATCCACGTGAAAGCAAGAGAGCCGGCGCTTGGATGACAGAATTCAAAGGACAATGGAAAGAAAACGGTAAAGACAGCCGTCCACACATCAGCATTGTAATGAACTTTACCAAACCAACAGCCGACAAACCTGCCCTGTTGACATTCGATGAGTTGGAGACTTTCTTGCACGAATTCGGTCACTCATTGCATGGTATGTTTGCCAATAGCACATACGGCAGCTTAAGTGGAACAAGTGTATACCGCGATTTTGTAGAGCTCCCTTCACAGTTCATGGAAAACTTTGCCATCGAAAAAGATTTCCTTCACACATTTGCAAGACACTATCAGACCAACGAACTGATTCCTGACGAACTGATTCAGCGCATCATCGATGCGTCTAACTTCAACTGTGCATACGGTTGCTTGCGTCAGTTGAGCTTTGGATTCCTTGATATGGCTTGGTACACATTAAACAAGCCATTCGAAGGTAATGTCATCGATTTTGAAAACAAAGCTTGGGCACCTGCTCTGGTTCTTCCTATCGTAGAGGGAAACTGTATGAGTACACAGTTCTCACACATCTTCTCTGGCGGTTACTCTGCCGGATACTACAGCTATAAATGGGCTGAGGTATTGGATGCCGATGCATTCTCCTTGTTTAAAGAGAAAGGTATCTTCAACCGCGAAATAGCCGAAAAATTCCGCAGAGAGCTGTTGCAAAGAGGTGGAACTGTACATCCTATGACACTGTATATAAACTTCAGAGGTCAGAAACCTAACATCGATGCTTTGCTGAGAAGAAACGGTATCTTGAAATAAAGAACCGGCTTGACAAGCAGGCAAGCGAATAAATTCATTTATAGAATGTATAAAAACCAAACCAACAAACAAAGAAAGCATGCGCCAATCGTTTTTCTATTGGCCATGCTTCTTTGCTCTTTAATCACCGCTTGTAATGATAAAGATGACATAAACGCCATCTTTACCAACCGAACATGGTATTTGGGAGATTTTTATCAGACCAGCAACTGGAAAGACGACAACAACCAGAAAGCGATATACAGTCGCGACCCAGAAGCCATGAACATGATTCTCTGTCAGGGAAAAGACCGATTTTACATTTCTTTCCAAGAAGAGACATTCACCGCCAAAGGTACAGGAAACACTTTCTCCGGAACCTGGAGCGCAGACGGAAAAACCAACCAAGTGAGTTTTTATATCACAAAAGGAAAGTCTTCGTATGGGACAGGACTGGAGAAAGAGCTCACCCAAATGTTCTACGACTATATCAAAAACGGGAAATTCTATACCGGAAACATCTTTTGGCTCAAAATCTTTCCGGACGATAAGAAATCATTTATGCAACTTACCAAAAACAGAGTAGAAAAATAATAGTAATGGATGCAATGGAAAAGAAACAAGAAGCATTGGACAAACGCTACATCCGTATGGCTTCTATCTGGGCTGAAAACTCATACTGCCAACGAAGAAAAGTAGGTGCACTGATTGTCAAAGATAAAATGATTATCTCAGATGGATACAATGGCACACCGGCTCACTTTGAAAATATTTGCGAAGACGACAATGGTCTGACAAAACCTTATGTACTTCATGCCGAAGCAAATGCCATTACCAAAATAGCTCGTTCAAACAATAGCAGCGATGGAGCCACTATGTATGTCACCGCTTCACCCTGCATCGAATGTGCCAAGCTTATCATACAAGCCGGCATCAAACGAGTGGTCTACTCCGAAAAATATCGCTTGGAAGACGGATTGGAACTATTGAAACGAGCCAATATCGAAATAGCTTACGTCAACCCAAACGAATAATCCCATCATAGAAACAACAATGTCATGAATAAAAACCGTTCACGTTTCATCCCCATACTGATATCAACCAGCATTGTCATTGGCATCTTGATAGGAACCTTCCTTACCAACCACTTCGCTGGCAACAAACTGGGAATCATCAACACGTCATCCAACAAGCTAAATGTACTCTTACGTATCATCGACAATCAGTATGTCGACACGGTCAATATGAATAACCTGGTAGAAGAAGCCATGCCTCAAATCTTAAAAGAGCTTGACCCCCACTCTGTCTATATCCCTGCCAAAGACTTGGAAACCACCAACTCCGAGTTGGAAGGTAGCTTTAGCGGTATTGGCATTCAATTTTCCATACAAGATGACACCATCCACATAAATAGTGTGATTCAAGGAGGTCCGTCCGAAAAAGTAGGACTGATAGCCGGTGACCGTATCGTAGCAGTCGACGATTCGGCCTTTGTCGGTAAAGAAGTAACATTCCAGACAGCTCCCCGAAAGTTGAAAGGTCCGAAAGGCAGCAAAGTTAAATTGGGTGTCGTGCGTCCGGGCGAGAGCGAAGTCCTATCTTTTGTAGTAGAACGTGGCGATATTCCGGTAAACAGCATCGATGCTGCCTACATGCTCGACGACCGATTTGCCTACATCAAGATCAATAAATTCGGACGTACTACTCCTACAGAACTTTTAATGAATCTATTCAAACTAACTGATAAAGAACTCAATGGAGTGATAATCGACCTCCGTAACAACACCGGCGGATACATGGAAGCAGCCATCCAAATGGTAACAGAATTCTTGCCTAAAAACGAACTGATTGTCTATACCGAAGGACGGAAGTTTCCTCGAAAAGACTATTATTCCAACGGAAGCGGAAACTGTCAGAAGATGCCCTTGGTCGTCTTAATCGATGAGGGCTCAGCCTCAGCCAGTGAAATCTTTGCAGGAGCCATCCAAGACAACGACCGAGGCACCATCATCGGACGACGTTCGTTCGGTAAAGGACTGGTACAACAACCCATCGAGTTTAGCGACGGTTCGGCTATCCGCCTTACCATTGCCCGTTACCATACACCTTCCGGCCGATGCATACAAAAGCCCTACGCCACAGGAAAAGATGAAGAGTACGAGATGGACATTCTCCACCGATACGAGCATGGAGAATTTTTCTCGGCTGATAGTGTCAAGCAAAACACACAACAGGTATACCACACCCGTCTGGGACGCGAGGTCTATGGCGGTGGTGGCATTATGCCCGACATCTTTGTCCCCCACGACACGACTGATGTAACGACCTACTTCTCCATCGTTGTCAATCGTGGACTCCCCATTCAGTTCTCGTACCAATATACAGACAAGAACCGAAAACAACTGAACGAATACACCGACGAACAAGCTTTGGCTAAATACCTCAAGAGCAAAAATGTAATGGAGGAGTTTATCAATTTTGCCTCTTCCAAAGGTGTAAAACGCAGAAACATCCAAATCCAACGGTCGCACAACCGATTGGAACGGGCGGTCTATGGCAACATCATTTACAACATGTTGGGCATAGAAGAATACATTAAATACTTAAATCATACGGATACCAACGTGATAAAAGCGCTGGAAGTGCTACGTAAAGGCGAATCTTATCCGCAAGCACCCGAAAAAGAGGAGGAAAATCAAGATGCATGAATTGAAAAAACAAATCCGCAAACGGATAGCGTCCGAGAAAGCTCTACACCCGATGGAAGACCGGATACAACGTTCTAACACCCTGCTGCAAAAGCTTGAGAAAGACGAAGCCTTCGTTCAAGCCAAGTGCGTACTTCTTTACCACTCGCTGAAAGATGAAGTGCAGACACACGAATTTGTAGAGAAATGGAAAGATGCCAAACAGATTGTCTTGCCGGTAGTGGTAGGTGATTTATTGGAACTTCGCGAATATACCGGCCTGCACGACCTAAAGACAGGCGCATACGGTATCGAAGAGCCTACCGGAAAACTATTTACCGACTATGACCGCATCGAGTTGGCCATTATCCCCGGTGTTTCGTTCGATAAGGAAGGAAACCGATTAGGACGTGGTAAAGGTTACTACGACCGTCTTTTACCTTCACTAAAGAAAGCCCACAAGATAGGTATCTGCTATTCATTTCAAATGTCCGAGCATATCCCTTGCGAGCCACACGACATAAAGATGGATTGTATCTATACGGAAAATGAACGTTTTTAACGGAAAATGATATTGGTAATGACTGTGGCGCCTACTTGTCGGTTCAAGTTCTTGACCAACAGTTCGCGCCCCATCATGAGTTCTTCGCGAAGCACTGCTGAAGTCAAATGCACATAAAGAATCTGATTTTTGATAAACAAGTTGGCAGTATAATTGGCTACACCAGGTCCCAGCACTTCGTTCCAAGCATCAATCAGTCTGTATTCGTTCAACGGAGTCTCCAATCCTTCTTCACGTAGAAACCGACGCAACACATTTCCTAACGATTCCGGATCATTTCTTCTCATTCCCCATTCTTATTAAGATTTTCTACACTGCCTTCTGCTATTTGGAAAAAGCGATAGTCGGACTCTATCTCTGTCACAATCTTATCCAGATTCTCCCGATTGGTATCTGTGATGAATATCTGCCCAAACTTTTCGCCTGCCACCAACTTGATAATCCGCTCCACGCGCGAAGCATCCAGCTTATCAAAAATATCGTCCAGCAAAAGTAACGGAGCCGTCTTGCTTCCGGTACGTCTTAAGAAATCAAACTGAGCCAGCTTCAGCGCTATCAGGAAAGTCTTGTTCTGTCCCTGCGAGCCTTCCCGCTTAATCGGAAACTCGCCCAAGCGCATCTCCAATTCATCTTTATGAATACCCTTCAACGAATATCCCATAATACGGTCGCGCTGACGACTTCGTCCAATGACATCCAGCAGAGACCCTTCAGCCGCATGCGATAAATATGTCAAGCCCACTTCCTCTTTCCCCTGCGAAATAAATGCATAGAACGACTGAAATACCGGTACAAACTCTCGGATGAAAGCTTCCCGTTTCCGATACACCAATTCGCCCGACGAAGCCATCATTTCTTCCCACACCAACATCAGTTCATTGTCGGGTTCGGCCTCTGCCTTCAGCAATATATTGCGCTGTGTCATCGCCTTGTTATACCTGATGAGAGCCTGCAAATACTCTTTATCATACTGCGATATAACCACATCCATAAACCGACGACGTTCCTCGCTACCTCCGGCAATCAGTTCGGCATCAGCCGGTGATACAAGCACCAAAGGAACAAAACCTATATGGTCAGAGAATCGTTCATATTCTTTCTTATTGCGCTTAAACTGTTTCTTCCGATGCCGTTTCAACCCGCAATAAACTTCTTCTTTTGTCCCATCTTCCAACTCATAATTCCCTTGAATCATAAACAAATCCTGTCCATGACAGATGTTTTGTGAGTCTATCGGGTTGGTAGCACTCTTACAAAACGACAAATAATAAATAGCATCCAGCAAATTAGTCTTTCCCATCCCATTCAACCCGAAAAAGCAATTCAACTTCGGTGAAAAAGAGAGCTCTGCCTGTAAAAGATTCTTGTAATTCAATATGGAAATATGCGTCAATATCATCGTCTATTTTCTTTTGAGAGGAACAAAAGTAGAAATAAAAACCGAAATATCGACCAAGAGGCCTTTTTTAAATCCCTCATCAAAAAAAATATGCCTTTAAATTTCTTTTATATCTATAATTCCATTACTTTTGCTGACCGAAATATCTACATATGATAGAATAACAAGAAAATAAGATAAAATGGCAGAAGAAAAAAACAAACCGGAAGTAAACGTAGAAGAAGCCTTGAGCCAATCTGAAGCGTTTATCATTAAAAACAAAAAAACAATTATTGGCTCAATCGTAGCCGTAGTGGTTATCATAGCAGGTTTTATGCTCTATAAAAACTTCATCTCAGAACCTAGAGAACAAAAGGCTGCTGCTGCCTTGTTTAAAGGCGAACAATATTTTGGCAACGACCAATACGAATTAGCTCTTAACGGTGACAGCATCGACTTTGCCGGTTTCCTGAAAGTAGCAACCGAATTTAGCAATACAGCCAGCGGAAAATTGGCAAAAGCATACGCCGGACTCTGCTATGCTCAGTTGGGCAAATGGCAAGAAGCTATCAAATACCTTGAAGACTTCGATGGTAAAGACCAGATGGTAGGTCCTGCTGCCATGGGTGCTTTGGGCGATTGCTATGCTAACTTGGAACAATTGGACAAAGCCGTTTCTGCGTTCATGAATGCAGCTGCAAAGGCAGACAACAACACATTGAGTCCGATATTCTTGAAGAAAGCAGCAGAAATCTATGAAAAGCAAGGCAAGTATGCAAAAGCTGTAGATGCTTATACTCAGATTAAAGAGAAATACTTCAATTCTTATCAAGCTATGGACATCGATAAGTACATCGACCGCGCCAACGCTAAGAAATAAATCGAAAAGGTCTTTATACCTTATTATATAAAGCTACTCTCCACATGGGGGTAGCTTTTTTTCACTCATAAAAAGAACAAATCAATATGGCAACAGCTTATCACAACCTGTCGAGCTACGACCCGACTACAGTGGCCGACGCCACAGAAATGAAATTTGGTATCGTTGTTTCTGAATGGAATCACAACATTACCGGTGCTTTACTACAAGGTGCATACGACACGCTCGTAAAGCATGGAGCCAAACCCGAAAACATCATCATAAAATATGTACCCGGAAGTTTCGAACTAACCTATGGAGCCAATCAGCTCATTGAAAACTGCGACATCGATGCAGTGATTGCACTTGGCTGTGTGGTGAAAGGCGACACTCCACACTTCGACTATGTATGCATGGGCGTGACGCAAGGTATCACTCAGCTGAATGCTACCGGCGACGTTCCTGTGATTTTCGGACTACTCACCACCAACACAATGGAGCAGGCAGAAGCACGTTCTGGAGGTGTTTTGGGCAATAAAGGTGACGAATGTGCAATTACTGCAATAAAAATGATAGATTTTGCTTGGAGTTTAAATAAATAGTTGTATCTTTGCACCGCGTTTGAGAGATAACACCTCTACAACGATAAAAAACAAGCGTGTTGGGCAAATACCAGAGTGGCCAAATGGGGCAGACTGTAAATCTGCTGGCTTACGC
>DYCT01000063.1 GCA_019417975.1 Bacteroides sp. | reverse complement strand
CTATTAATCTTATTTATTAATACAGTAAACTATGGCAGATAGTAAAGAAAAACTCTTTTCGGATTTCGCTCCTGTGTCCACAGAAAAGTGGATGGAGAAAGTTACGGCTGACTTGAAAGGCGCCGATTTCGAAAAGAAACTCGTTTGGAAAACAAACGAAGGCTTCAAGGTGAAACCTTTTTATCGGAGAGAAGACTTGGAAGACCTGAAAACAACAGATGCGCTTCCGGGTGAGTTTCCTTATTTGAGAAGTACCAAGAACGACAATGTGTGGTTGGTGCGTCAGGATATTACGGTAGAAGACGTAAAGGCTGCCAACGAAAAAGCATTGGATGTCTTGATGAAAGGTATCGACTCGCTTGGTTTTAAAATCAAAGCCAAAGATTTGAACGCTGAATATCTGGATATGTTGCTCGAAGGCATCTGTGCAGAAAGTGTAGAACTGAATTTCTCTACTTGTCAGGGACATACATTGGAGCTGGCTCGCTTGTTGGTAGCTTATTTCCAAAAGAAGGGATATAATCTCGACAAATTGCGTGGTTCTGTCAATTATGACCCAATGAACAAGATGTTGCGTCGAGGCAAAGATGTGTCTAAGTTTGTGGCTACTGCCAAAGAACTGATTGAAGTGATGCGTCCGCTTCCGCTCTTTAAATGTATTGCGGTTAATGCGCTTACCTTAAATAATGCCGGTGCTTATATTTCTCAGGAGTTGGGCTATGCTTTGGCTTGGGGTAATGAATATCTGGAACAGCTTACAGAAGCAGGCTTGGCTGTCGACGAGGTTGCCAAGCGTATCAAGTTCCAGTTTGGTATCAGCTCCAACTATTTTATGGAAATTGCAAAGTTCCGCGCGGCTCGTATGTTGTGGGCCAATATCGTGAAACAATATAACCCTGCTTGCGATTGTGCTTGCAAGATGGCTACTCATGCCGAAACTTCTACTTTCAACCTCACCTTGTTTGATGCGCATGTCAACCTGTTGCGTACACAGACAGAGGCAATGAGTGCTGCTTTGGGCGGTGTCGATTCATTGACTGTAACTCCGTTTGACAAAACATACGAGACTCCGGACGATTTCTCCGAACGTATTGCTCGCAACCAGCAGTTGTTGTTGAAAGAAGAATCGCATTTGGATAAAGTAGTAGACCCGGCTGCCGGTTCTTACTATATTGAAAACTTGACCGTGTCTATCGCTCAGCAAGCATGGAACATCTTCTTGAAGGTAACTGAAGAAGGTGGCTTTATGAATGCTGTTCTGGCAGGTCGTGTACAAGCCGACATCAACGAGAGTGGTAAAGCTCGTCATGTGGCTGTATCTAAACGTAAAGAGATTCTGTTGGGAACCAACCAATATCCGAACTTCAACGAACTATCCAACGGCAAGCAACCGATTGAAAACAAATGTTGCTGCTCGGGCGATAAAGATAAACAACACACTTGCGAAAAGACTGTCGACACATTGTGCTTCGACCGTGCAGCCAGTGAGTTTGAAGCTTTGCGTCTGCAAACAGAAGCATCGGGTAAACGTCCGAAAGCCTTTATGCTGACCATCGGTAACTTGGCTATGCGTCAGGCTCGTGCTCAGTTCTCTTGCAACTTCTTGGCTTGCGCCGGTTACGAAGTGGTTGATAACTTGGGATTTGCTTCTGTCGAAGAAGGTGTTCAAGCAGCGATGGATGCCAAAGCTGATATCGTGGTGCTCTGCTCAAGCGACGATGAGTACGCTGAATATGCTGTTCCTGCTTTCAAAGCATTGGACGGACGTGCCATCTTTATCGTTGCGGGCGCTCCTGAATGTATGGACGACTTGAAGGCAGCAGGCATCGAGAATTTCATCCATGTACGTGTCAATGTACTGGATACATTAAAAGAATTCAATGCTAAGTTAGGAATTAAGTAAGAAAGAATCATGAAACCGAATTTTAAAAATATCGATATTTATGCCGGATTCAAGCCTGTAAATGGGGCTGAATGGCAAAAGGCTAACGGCATTGAAGCTGACTGGAAAACTCCGGAGCATATTTGTGTGAAGCCTGTTTATACGAAAGAGGACTTGGAAGGTATGGAACACCTTGACTATGCAGCCGGTATTCCTCCTTACTTGCGTGGCCCTTATTCTGTAATGTATACGTTGCGTCCGTGGACCATCCGTCAGTATGCCGGATTCTCTACAGCCGAAGAATCGAATGCGTTCTATCGCCGTAACTTGGCGTCTGGTCAGAAAGGTTTGTCTGTTGCATTCGACCTTCCGACTCACCGTGGTTACGACCCCGACCATCCGCGTGTAGTAGGTGATGTGGGTAAGGCTGGTGTGTCTATCTGCTCGTTGGAAAATATGAAAGTGTTGTTCGATGGTATTCCTTTGAACAAGATGTCTGTGTCTATGACTATGAACGGTGCTGTGCTTCCGGTTATGGCGTTCTACATCAACGCCGGATTGGAACAGGGCGCTAAGTTGGAAGAAATGGCCGGTACAATCCAGAACGACATTTTGAAAGAGTTTATGGTGCGTAACACCTATATCTATCCGCCTGCATTCTCTATGAAGATTATTTCTGATATTTTTGAATACACTTCACAGAAGATGCCGAAATTCAACTCTATCTCTATTTCCGGTTATCACATGCAGGAAGCTGGTGCTACTGCCGACATTGAGTTGGCATACACTTTGGCTGATGGTTTGGAATACCTCCGTGCCGGTGTGGCTGCAGGTATCGACATTGATGCGTTTGCTCCTCGTTTGTCATTCTTCTGGGCAATCGGTATGAACCACTTTATGGAAATTGCCAAGATGCGTGCTGCTCGTATGTTGTGGGCGAAGATTGTGAAACAGTTTAACCCGAAGAACCCGAAATCGTTGGCATTGCGTACTCACAGCCAGACTTCTGGTTGGTCGCTTACCGAGCAAGATCCGTTCAATAATGTGGGACGTACATGTATTGAAGCAATGGCAGCTGCGTTGGGCCATACTCAGTCTTTGCATACCAATGCGCTTGACGAGGCTATTGCACTTCCTACCGATTTCTCGGCACGTATCGCACGTAACACACAGATTTATATTCAGGAAGAGACTAATATCTGTAAGAACGTTGACCCATGGGGCGGTTCTTACTATGTAGAGTCGCTTACCAACGAACTTGCACACAAGGCATGGGAACACATTCAGGAAATTGAAAAGCTGGGTGGTATGGCGAAAGCTATTGAGACTGGTATTCCTAAGATGCGTATTGAGGAAGCTGCTGCTCGTACACAAGCCCGTATCGACTCGGGTGCTCAGACCATTGTAGGTACCAATAAGTATCGCTTGGAGAAAGAAGACCCTATCGATATCCTCGAAGTGGACAATACAGCTGTACGTAAAGAGCAGATTGAAAACTTGGAACGTTTGAAGAAGGGACGTAACCAGGCTGAAGTTGACAAGGCTTTGGATGCCATCACTGAATGTGTGAAGACCGGTAAGGGCAACTTGCTGGAATTGGCTGTTGAGGCTGCACGTGTACGTGCCACATTGGGTGAAATCTCGTATGCTTGTGAAAAGATTGTAGGACGTTATAAAGCAGTAATCAGAACAATATCAGGCGTGTATTCATCAGAAAGTAAGAAGGATTCAGATTTCGCACGTGCTTGCGAGCTGACCGAACAGTTTGCGAAGAAAGAAGGTCGTCGTCCGCGTGTTATGATCGCGAAGATGGGTCAGGACGGTCACGACCGTGGTGCTAAAGTTGTGGCTACAGGTTATGCCGATTGTGGTTTCGATGTGGATATGGGCCCATTGTTCCAGACTCCGGAAGAAGCTGCACGCGAGGCTGTAGAAAACGACGTTCATGCAGTAGGTGTTTCTTCACTGGCTGCCGGACACAAGACCTTGGTACCGCAACTTATTGCCGAGTTGAAGAAACTGGGTCGTGAAGATATCTTGGTATTTGCCGGTGGTGTTATTCCTGCTCAGGATTACGACTTCTTGTATAAAGCAGGTGTAGCAGCTATCTTTGGTCCGGGTACATCGGTAGCCAAAGCAGCTTGTCAAATCTTGGAAATCATGTTGGAAGACTAATTTCGTATTGGTTTTTAGACTATAAAAAAATGAGATGCTCTGTATAGGGCATCTCATTTTTTTATATTATGCAGTTAGCAGATTTATCGAGCCAGCTTCTTTAAGGCAAATTCTTTGATAAAACGGACTGTACCTTCGATGCCCAAAACCGACGAGTCGATGCACAGATGGTAGGTAGAGGCAGCACCCCATGTGTTGTAGCTGTAATAGTTATAATAAGAAGAGCGGCACTTGTCGGTCTTGGCTATCAGTTCCTCTGCTTCTTCTTGTTTGCACTGATGGCGACTCATTACGCGACGGATGCGGTCATCGAGCGAAGCCGATATAAACACGTTTACGCAGTGGGGGTTGTCGCGCAGGATGTAGTCAGCACATCTTCCCACAAACAAGCACGACTGTTTGTCTGCCAGCTTGCGTATCACATCGCTTTGTATTTTAAACAAAGCATCGTTGCTCAGACAGTTGCTATACGGCATCGAACCATCGGATATGAAAGGGAAACGAGTTCCAAACAGTCCGCCGATAAGGCTCTGCGATGCTTTCTCGTCCGCCTTTTCGAAAAACTCTTTGCAGAGTCCGCTCTCTTGCGAAGCTAAGTTAATCAGTTCCTTGTCGTAGAAGGCAATTTTCAAGTCGGCAGCCAGTCGATCGCCTATTTCTCGTCCGCCACTACCCAATTGGCGTCCTATGTTGATAACGAATTTTTCTTCCATACATCTCCTCCTTTTAGTGATTGCCAGAAGCAGTCAAATGATTAATTCGAAAACAAATATAAAATTTCTCGTTGTAAATTACGGATTCTGCGTTTGAATATTACTCATTTTTTTAAATTTCTTGAACTGCCAGGTCAGCAAGATTCCTGATACG
Source organism: Bacteroides sp. (assembly GCA_019417975.1). GTDB lineage: Bacteria > Bacteroidota > Bacteroidia > Bacteroidales > Bacteroidaceae > DYCT01. The sequence goes on along the minus strand of DYCT01000063.1, from coordinate 4,209 downwards.
ATGGCAGCCAACAGGTCGCTGAGTGGCATACTGGCCCATACGCCCCAGATTTGGAAGAAATGAGGAAGGATGAGCAGCGCAGGCACCAGGAATAGCAGTTGGCGGGTTAGCGACAAGAAGATGGCTTTTCCGGCCATACCAATACTTTGGAAGAAGTTGGATGTGACCATTTGAAAACCGATAATAGGGAAAAAGACCGTGGTAATACGCAACCCCTCAGCGGCAATGCGTATCAGATTCTCGTCGGTTGTAAAGATAGAAACTACTATTTCCGGGATGAGCATCGCTATCAGGAAGCCGGAAGTGGTGACAATGGTAGCTCCGAAAATCGTGAGTTTCAGGATTTTGGTCACGCGCTCGTATTGTTGTGCACCGAAATTATAGCCGGCTATGGGCTGCATGCCTTGGTTCAGTCCCATTACAATCATGATAACCAAAAAGGCCAGTCGGTTTACGATGCCGAAAGCACCGATGGAGATATCGCCTCCGTGTTCTTTCAGCCCTAAGTTGATAAGGATTACGATGAAGCACGATGCCAAGTTCATAAGGAAAGGCGACAGACCGATGGCCAACGAGTCGAACACGATTTTCTTGCGAAGTCTGAAAATACCTTTGTGGAAATGGAGTAACTCTTTTTTGTTGCAGAAAAGACGGATAAGCCATGATAGCGAGATGCATTGAGCAATGATGGTGGCAATAGCAGCTCCACGAATTCCCCATTCGAAGCCATAGATAAACAGCGGGTCAAGCAGGGTGTTGATAACTACAGTGGCAATGGTAGCCGCCATAGCTTTTTGGGGGTGTCCGGCCGAGCGGAGCACAGCATTAAGTCCGAAGTAGAGATGAGTTACGATGTTGCCCAACAAGATAATCTGCATATAGTCGCGGGCGTAGGGGATAGTGGCCTCGCTTGCTCCGAAGAAATAAAGGATAGGGTCGAGCAATGCCAGGCATACCGTAGTGAGCAGGATGCCGATAATCACGTTGAGCACAACCACGTTACCCAGCACACGCTGTGCGGTGTCGTAATCTTTTTGCCCTAATTTTACACTGACCAGTGTGGCAGCTCCCACTCCGACAAGCGAACCGAAAGCTGCTGCCAAGTTCATGAGCGGGAAAGTGATAGCCAGACCCGAGATGGCCATGGTGCCTACACCCAGTCCGATAAAGATGCTGTCCACCATGTTGTAGAGCGAAGACGCAGTCATGGCAATGATGGCTGGGATGGCATATTGCATCAGCAGTTTTCCGATTCTTTCGGTTCCTAATTCTGTGGGAGTTCGTTGGTTTGTCATATTGTAGTCTGTTTTTAGCTTTTATTTTGAAAAGTGTGCAAAGATACTTCTTTTCAGAGAGACAAGAAACGCTATTGGGGTGATTCTGCATCTTTTAACGAATGCTCTTTTTTAGGTTCAAGAGTCCCTCGAAAAAGTATCTTAAGATACTTGGCCAAATATCTTAGGATACTTCGCAGTTTATCTTAAGATACTTTGCGATTTATCTTAAGATACTTTTTCGGGCAAAACAATTATATTTGTGCCGAATAAAAACAGTGCTTTATGAAGAAGAAAGTTTTGATCGGAATGAGTGGTGGAATAGATAGTACCGCAACTTGCATGATGCTGCAAGAACAAGGCTATGACGTGATAGGTTTGACGCTTCGTACGTGGGATTCGCCTGCCAAGTTCTCAAAGTCCGGGCAAGAGTTGCCCGACTATGCATTAGAGGCTCAGACATTGGCCGGACGGTTGGGAATGGAACATCATCTGGCTGATGTACGTGAGGAGTTCCGACAGCAGATTGTGTCTTATTTCGTCGACGAGTATATGCAGGGCCGTACACCTAATCCTTGTGTGATGTGTAATCCGTTGTTTAAGTTTCGTCTGCTTATAGAGTGGGCCGAACGCTTGTCGTGCGATTATATTGCCACCGGACATTATTCTTGCATAGAGCAGCACGATGGTTATCATTATATCACTACAGGTAATGACCCACAGAAAGATCAGTCGTATTTCTTATGGCGTCTGGGGCAGGATGTGCTTGGCCGTTGTCTGTTCCCATTGGGCGGGCTGACCAAGGTTGAAGTTCGTGCTTATCTGCGCGATAAAGGCTTCGAAACCAAAGCGAGTGAAGGAGAGAGCATGGAAGTATGTTTTGTAGATGGCGATTATCGCGACTTTTTGCGTCAGCAGATACCGGAACTCGACACTCGTGTGGGAGAAGGCTGGTTTGTCAATGCTGCCGGAGTGAAGTTGGGAAAACACAAAGGCTATCCCTATTATACCGTAGGACAACGTAAAGGATTGGAGATTGCTTTGGGGCATCCAGCCTATGTATTGAAAACCAATCCCGAAAAAAACACCGTGATATTGGGTACAGCATCCGAACTTCAAGCAGAATACATGCTGCTTGAAAACGATTGTCTCATCAATCCCGACGAAGTGTTTGCAGTCCCTGACCTCTCTGTTCGTATTCGTTATCGCAGCAAGCCGATACCATGTACGGTGCGTCGGCTTGACGATGGAAAACTGTTGGTTCATTTCCTGGCCGAAGCTTCGTCTATCACTCCCGGACAGTCGGCCGTGTTCTATCAAGGCAACCGTTTGTTGGGAGGGGCTTTCATTGCTTCTCAGCGAGGGATTGCCATGTATATTGACTGTTGATAAATCAATTCATTGTAAAAAAAAGACGATGGATCACGGAGAAGCTTATTCACTTTACGAATTGAACGCATTGGTGCGCCAAGTTATCGGGCAGGAGTTGCCTGATGAATATTGGGTACAGGCAGAACTGAGCGATGTGCATGTCAATGCTTCGGGACATTGTTATCTGGAATTTGTACAGAAAGATTCGCACAGCAATGCTTTTTTAGCCAAAGCAAGAGGAATGATTTGGAACTCTGTGTTTCGTCTGTTGCGACCCTATTTCGAACAGGAAACCGGTCAGGCCTTTGTGTCGGGCATCAAAGTGTTGGTAAAGGTGAAAGTAGGATTTCACGAACTCTATGGCTATAGCTTGACCGTAGTGGATATCGACCCTTCCTATACGTTAGGCGATATGGCCCGTCGACGTCGGGAAATTTTGGCTCAACTCGAAGCCGAAGGAGTGCTTACCCTTAATAAAGAACTGTCGTTGCCCCGTTTTGCGCAACGTATTGCCGTTATCTCATCGGCTACGGCAGCCGGCTATGGCGACTTTTGCGACCAACTTCTTACCAATAGTGCCGGGTTGGTGTTCTATCCACGTCTGTTTCCGGCTGTGATGCAAGGCGATAATGTGGAACAGAGCATCATCGCTTCTCTCAATGCCATCTATGCAGAAGCCGATTGTTGGGATGTAGTTGTAATTATTCGTGGTGGAGGAGCAACTTCCGATTTGTCCGGTTTTGATACCTATCTGTTGGCAAGCAACTGTGCACAGTTTCCTATTCCTATTATTACCGGTATCGGACATGAGCGCGATGATACAGTGATAGATGCCGTAGCACATACTCGTGTAAAGACTCCGACTGCCGCAGCCGAGTTTTTGATAGCTCATTTGTCCGAGACTGCTATGCAGTTGCAACAATGGGCAGACGAAGTGGTAGAGGCAGCTCGCGTCCGGATGGAACAAGAACGTTTGCGCTTACAGCGCATCATGATAGGGCTTCCTTCACGCGTACAGTTGCGTCGCATGCGCGAAGACAAGCGTTTGCATGTCTTGGCACAGCGTGTGTATGCCACTTTCCCTTTATTCCTATCGAACGAGCGATACCGTCACTCCATGCTTGAACAACGGTTGCGAGCAGCATTTGCGCAACGCTTTTCGAACGAACAGCATCGGCTTGAATTGATTCGGACCCAGATGGAAAATGCTTCGCCCGAGCGATTGTTGCAAAAAGGGTATAGCCTTGTGTTTTGTGATGGGAAAGTAGTGACCGATTCTTCTCTTTTGTCTGCTGGCGACCGTATAGAAGTGCGTGTAGCCAAAGGTTCGTTCCAAGCCGAGGTGAAGTAAAATTCTGTTTAGTCAAATTTTTTCTTTTATTTCTTTGTAACAGAATGTTTTTTTTCTTTCTTTTGCTTTATCGACTTGTTACCCTTAAATCTATTTTAATCCATGTAACAGCCGTATTGTTCTCTTGTCTTATGATGTTTGCATTTTTTTAAATAATGACACTACTGTCCCGTTAAAGTAGTCTAATCGCTCTTTGAATTAATTGAAATACAG
>DYCT01000062.1 GCA_019417975.1 Bacteroides sp. | reverse complement strand
TTGTAACACAATGAATTCCGAAAATGAAATTCGCGAATTTACGAGCGAGAGTCATTTTGTGCGCAAATATGCGATTCTCGCGCTGCATAAATATACATTATTGTCCAATTTGACATTTTGTTGTTTTGTCAAATTGCTATTTAATGCGAGTTGACCGACAGGCCTAAAGTGTGGATTGTCTTTTCCACGGTATCGGCTATTTGTTGATGGCTTTCCAGCCAATCTGATTCGATGGTGTATTCGGCTTGGGAATAAAAGGGAAGTCGCTCTTCGAGTGAATGAACGATGAATGAGAGCAACTCCCCATTAGTTTTATCTCGCAGAAGAGGGCGCTTGTGTCGGCTTATTTTCAATCGCCTTAGCAAAGCTTCGTTACTGGCATTGAGAAACAAGGTAGCTCCCTTCTGGCGCATAAAGGTCATGTTGTCGAAATGGCAGGGAGTTCCCCCACCTGTACTGATTACCGTATCTTCAAATTCGGCTACTTCGTGTAGCAACTGTTGCTCCAATAGTCGAAACCCTTCTTCTCCTCGTTCTGCAAACAGTTCGTTTACACTTTTATGGAAACGTCCTTCGATGTACCAATCCAAATCAATGAATTCCAGTCCGAGCGTTTGTGCCAAAGCTTTTCCCAATGTGGTTTTGCCGGCACCCATATAGCCAACGAGAAAGATGCGTGTCATGCGTATTAACGCTTAATCTTTGTACATTGCTTCGATTTCAGCGGCATAGTTTTGATATACTACACTTCGTTTAACCTTCAGTGTATTGGTCAATTCGCCTTTTTGCAGACTGAATGGATGCGGTAATAACGTGAATCGCTTGATTTGCTCGTAGTGGGCAAAAGCCTGTTGCAAGGTATCGATGCGCGCTTTAAATAGAGCCATGATTTTCGGATGTTTCAACAGCTCTTCACGGCTTGAGTAGGTGATGCCTTTTTCCTTGGCATAGTCTTCTACCAAGTTGTAGACCGGTACTATCAGTGCAGAAACGAATTTTCGTTTGTCGGCAATGATGGTTATTTGGTCTATATAACGGTCGATAACCAGTTTGGTTTCTAAGGCTTGCGGGGCGATGTACTTTCCATTGCTCGTCTTGAACAAGTCTTTCAGACGTTCTGTCAGGTACAATTCACCGTCTTTCATATAACCTACGTCACCGGTATGGAACCATCCATCTTTGTCCCATGCGGCAGCTGTGGCTTCGGCCTTGCGGTAGTATCCACGAGCGATGGTGCGTCCACGAAGTAAGATTTCGTTGCTTTCACCGATTTTTACTTCCAATCTGGGCATTACGTTACCTACAGAACCGATGGTGTAGCCTGATAGTAGTGTACACGATACAGTTGCGGTGCTTTCGGTCAGTCCGTAACCCACCAACATGTTGATGCCTACCGAATTGACAAAGCGCCATACTTCATCGGGTACGGCAGCTCCGGCTGTTGGGAAGAACTTGCCGTTTTCAATACCGATGGTCTTTTTAAGCAGACTGTAGATGGTCTTTTCGTAGAACTTATAACGCAGCTCAATGCTGAGAGGTGGCTTTTTCCCTGTACGGATATAGTCTAAGTTGCGGATGGAACCGATTCGGATGGCATCCAGCATCAGGCGTTTCTTTACTCCGGTGGTTTCGGCTATCTTTTCTTGTACACCGTCGTATACCTTTTCCCAGAAGCGAGGTACACTACACATCAATGACGGATGAACCTCTTTAATGGTCGTTTGGATATCGGCCGGACGCAAGTTGATGCACACTTGGATGCCTCTGTGGATACAGAAGTAAACCCAGGCTTTTTCGAAGATATGAGTTAACGGCAGGAAGTTCATAGAAACATCCTGGTCGTTGATGAGTTGAAGACGTTCGTCGTGCGCTCTAAACTGCTCTGTGTAACAGTCGTGTACAAGAATCACACCTTTAGGTTCACCGGTAGTACCCGATGTATAGAGGATGTTGGCGATGTCGTCGGCAGTGGCTTGTGCAGAACGCTCATCTACTGTTGCTTGCAACGTATCATCGGCACCCAATTGTAAGAACTCATCGAAGAAGATGGAGTTGGTGTCGCGTGGGTCTTTTTTTATTGATTTGTCAAAAAGAATCAGTCGTTTCAATGAGCTGCAGTGGCCTAATACGCTGATGGCTGTATCGTACTGGAACTGTTCACCTACGAAGAGGTAATGTATGTTGGCATCATTGACGATATACCGAACTTGTTCTGCAGAGCTGGTGGCGTAGAGTGGGATAGTGACCGCGCGATTGGCAAAGGCGGCAAAATCGATGTACAAGCATTCCGGCTTGTTTTGTGAGAACACACCGATGTTTTCCTGTACCTCTACTTCTAATTGAGCCAAGGCACGTGAGGCAATTTTTACGGTTTGTGAGAACTGGTTCCAGGTAATTGGAATCCATTGTGCTGTTTCATAATCCCGGTACTTGAGTGCCACTCGGTCGCCATATTTTTCGGCCTGGCGATGAACCATTACAGCTAAATGATGAATCATAGTTCTATAGTTTGCTCGCCCCGGTTTCATCCATATAACCTGCGTTGTCAGTGCAGGCATTTCTTTAGAAATGACCGGGGTTATATGTTTTTCTATCCAATAAAGATATTCTACGACAAAGGTAGAGTTTAATTTGGAATATATCGCAATAAATGTTGTAAATATGCGTATTCGTACTCGTTTTAGAAAGCAAGATTACTTGTCAATCCAGCTTTCCGGATTCAGCTTCGCTGTTTCTTTTCGAAGCTGGAAATGCAGGATGGCATGTCCGTCGGACGAATAGATTTTCCCAATGACATCTTTGGTCTTTACTTTTTGTCCTTTGCTGACAGAAGCTGATGTCAGGTTGCAATATACAGAGATGTAGTTTCCGTGGCGCACCAATACACCGGTCAAGCCGTTGTTGTAGCGGAAGATGGCCGATACTTCACCATCGAAGATGGCACGGGCCATAGCACCGCTTTTGCCTTGGATGTCGATGCCTTTATTATCGAGTTTTACATTCTTCAACCCGCTCACCGCATATTGTCCATAGTGACTGATTACGATATAAGGGCCGGTGATGGGTATCGGCAGCAATCCTTTGTTTTTCTCGAAGCTGCCGGATAGCTGGCGATCGGCTTTGCTCAGCGAGTACTGTTCGACAGGTGTCTTCTTTCCGCCTGCTTTGTTGCTTTCGGTTTTATCTTTTTTCGTAGCATCTCGGCGTGCTTCTTCTTCGGCACGTTTACGGGCTTTTTCAATTTCTATCTCTATCAAACGGTCTATCTGTGCGTTCAGACGGTTGGCCTGTTTACGCTGTTGGGATAGTTCGTTTTGGATGCCTTTTTGCTTTTTTTGGAGATTTCCGAGTATGTTTTTCCGGTCTTTTTCTTGGGTTTCAAGTTTTTGTTTCTCTGTCTCTCCCTGCTCTATCAGCCTGGTTTTTGCTTTTCGGGTTGCAGAAAGTTCCGTCTTTTTCCGTTGGATTTGCTCCTGCTTGTGCTTTATTTCTTCTCCTTGCAATCGTTGGAATGTGGCGTATTCGCGTACATAGCGCATGCGACGGTAAGTCTGGCTTAATGTCTGTGCTGAGAAGACGAAAAGCAGTTTCTCTTGGATAGACCTGTTTTTGTACATGTATTGTACAGACGATTCGTACTTCTTTTTCCGCTCTTTCAGCTCTTTATTCATCTCGTTGAGCTGGCGTTGGAGTTTGGTGAGCTCACGGTCGAGTATGCGGACATCGTTTTCGATGGAACGGATGTATTTACGACGTTCTTCAATCTGATTGTTAAGCAGAGCCAGGCTATTGAGCTGGCTTTTTACATCTTTTTTGGTTGAGCGCAGCAAGGTTTCCGACCGGGTAATCTGTTGTTGCAGTTCACTCCGTTTCTTTTCCAACTCTTTAATTTTAGGAGTGGATTGTGCTACGCTACACAAAAAGAATGTGCTGCACATCAGTAAGAAGAACAATAGTCGTTTCATGAGTTCATCGACATTATAAGTATAAACAATTGTTCAGCCGATAGTTGCTTATATCGTTTCGGAATCTCCGTAGGAGTCAGTTCTGTGTTTCCTATTTCGACCTTTGATAACTTGAACGTTGCTTTTAGCTCTTTGCTCGTCCCTTGGGCAGCGACATGCATCTGCATCGGGAATTTGAATTCACCGATTTGTTTGAATTCATCGTAATCCCAATCGAGGGCATATTGTTGATAAGTGAGCTTGGAATGCGTGATTTGACCGGAAAGGTTGGTTGTGTATTGGCATCCTACAGCATGGTCTTGGCGCGGACGAATAATCCACTGCACAGGCTGTTGCTCGATATGGAAAGCATTTTGCTGGTTCAGTGTTACCTCAGGTGTGTTCGGTAAGAACAATTTGTGGAAGAACAGAGCTTGCAGGGTGTAGAAATTCAGTTCGCCGTTGGCAAGGAAGGTGAGCTCGGAAAGTGGAACTTGAATATACCGGTGATTGATGCGGTCGAGTATCAATGCTTGTTGTTGGTCTATTTCAATTCGTGCCACTTCGATGCCTAAGACCGGAGCGATGGAGATACGGATAAGTTGGTCTTTCTGCATTTTAAGGGTTGCATTGACCGAGAAGCTTTTCTCATCGATTTGTGCCGTAAGGCGCATTTTCGAAGAAAGAGATGGAATAGATGGATTTTGTTCAATTACTGTTTTCAGTAGTTGCATCTCTTCCTGTGTTGCCTTTTTGCTACGTCCTTCGGGTTGTTGAACGGATTTACAGGCATTCATCAACATCAAAACCGCGATTAAGACAATGATGGTATTCAGAGTTGTAAATTTGTTCTTTATCATGGCTTGATGTATTTTTTTAGTTGTATTTTTCGGTCGATGGTTTTTGATTCCACTCCCAGTTCTTTGGCTTTTTCCCAAAACTCCAGTGCTTTCTCTTTTTCACCGCAATGGTAATAGATGTCGCCGGCATGTTCTACTTCGTCAGGACTCTCCGTACCTCCGTTTTGCAGGGCACTGTCTATGTAGAGCTTTGCTTCGGTATAGCGACCCTTGATGAACAGAATCCAGGCGTAGGTATCGAGGAATGTAGCGTTCTTAGGTTCGGCTTTGATGGTGCGGAAACTCATTTCTTCCGCTTTGTCAAGGTCTTTGTTTTCCAGCGTGAGGAAGTAGGCATAATTATTGAGCACTCCTACGTTGTCGGGGTTGTAGGCCAAAGCGGAATCGTAGGCTGCATAGGCTTTGGCATCCTGCTTCTTTTCGTGATACAAATCTCCGATAAAGCTATATAAGTCGGAAGCTATCTTTTTATCGGTTTGCTCATTAATCAAGGCGATGGCTTTTTCCAATGTTGTAATGGCTTCTTCTTTTTGTTCGGTTTGCAGGTAAGCCATGCTCAAATAGAAGTGAAATTCCAGTATCTCGGGTGTGTATTCGGTAGCCGGTTTGCAGATACGGATGACTTCTTGCGGATTGTTGTCGCGGATGGCATAACCTAAAAGTTGCATTCGTGCAGCTGTATTCTCCGGGTCGATGGTCAGAATATTGTTTAATACAGGAATCGATTCTTTCAGCATGTTTTTGCTGATGAGATATTGGGCATAGAGCATGTTAAGCTGTGCATCGGTTTGCGGCTGTTGTAGGGTGCGTTCGAATAGGTCTATGATTTTCGTACTGTCGCGGTCGGACTGTTCTGAACGCATGATGCATTGACGCATGATTTCCAATTTAGTGTTGGATGCTACGCTCTTTTTCAGCAGGATAGTGTCAATCTGTTGCTGGTAAAGTTCGTCTTGTCCCGTCTTTTCATAATAGTTGGCCAACGAGATGAGCGCCATCGGGTTGTCGGGTTCTTTATCCAATACTTGTTGATAAGTGGAATAGGCGGTTTCCGGCTTTCCATTGTTCAGATAGAGGTCGCCCAATACGGTGCGATAGCGAAGGTCGTAAGGGTATTCCTTGGCTAAGTTTTCCATCTCATCGAATGCCTTTTTCTGGTCGTTCATCAAGATGTAGACCCGGAACTTGTTCATGCTGAGTTCTTCCGATTTCCCTTGGATGACTTCCAAACGGTCGAGCGAATGAATCATTTCCGGATAGTTATTGACACGATTGTATAAGTCGGTCAATGCCATAAGTATTTCTTGACGTGTAGGAAATTGTACTGCCATTTGTTCGTACACATCAATGGCCTTGTCGAATTGGGTTGCTTGTTGGTAGTAGGCTGCTAAGGTTTGTTTATACCAAAAATTTTCGGGGTCTGCTTGAGCAGCCATTTTCATGTATTGTTCTGCTTGGTCATTCTTTTTAAGAGCCCAGTAGAATTGTGAAATCTCGTAGAGTGCAGAAGCTGCCTGTGGGTTTAATTGCAGGCAGTGGCGGAGCAGTTCGAAAGTAGCATCGTAATTGCCCTTTTGCTTCATGCGCATGGCCTCTAAAAAGAAATAGTTGTAGTGTCGTTGCTCTTCGGGCGAAAAGTGGCTTTCGGTCGAAGCTGTAATGCGCGAAGCGCTTTTACGGCTGGAAGCACACGAACTGTTGAGCAGTCCGAAGAGTAGCAACAGTCCGCCCAATAAGAAGTTGTATTTGATGGATTTGTATGTAAGCATGAATGATTTATTTTTTTCCGGTATGACCAAATCCGCCTGCTCCGCGTTCGGTATCGTCCAACTCATCGGTCTCTATCCATTCAGCCTGTTCGTGGCGGGCAATGACCATCTGTGCAATTCGCTCGCCGTCTTCTATCACAAAGTCGGTGTCGGAAAGGTTTACAAGGATGATTCCGATTTCACCGCGATAGTCGGCATCGATTGTACCCGGTGAGTTGAGCACGGTAATGCCTTTCTTTAAGGCAAGTCCGCTACGTGGACGTATTTGTGCTTCATAGCCTTGAGGCAAAGCGATGTAAAGGCCGGTAGGTACGAGGCATCGAGCCAAGGGTTTCAAGGTAAGAGGTTCTGAAAGGTTTGCTCGGATATCCATGCCTGCTGACAAATCGGTAGCGTAGTTTGGTAGCGCATGTTTTGAACGATTGATTACTTTTATTTGCATGATAGAATATACAGATTTTATTAAGTATGCGAAAATACGCAAATCATTGCAATTAATGTAGTATTTTGGGAAATTTAAATGATTTTGGTGGCTTTAAAAGGTTGCTATGCTTACTGAATGAAAAATCGCTGCCGGATATTAAGAGTCCAACAGCGATTTTTATTGAAACAGATTTAGGTGAGAACCTAAATTCGGAAGGCTAATCTTTTAGTTTTTGATAAATTTCTTACCATCTTTCAGGTACAGGCCTTGAGGCAGACGAGCAATGTCTTCTGCCGTGGCATTTTGTATACCTTGAGCGTTGTAGACAGCGCCTGAAGAGAACGTTTCCGACTGAATCTGTTGAATGCTATTGCCTTTAGCTATTACATTTACATGCGTATTGGATGTTACTGTGAAAGTGTAGTCTTTCTCAGCCTTTTCTATAGGTTGTCCGTTTACTGTTATTTCCAACTCTATATCAAGATGACAAGTCATTGTCACGGTTGTACCTTGTAGGGCTTTGAATCCTTCTTTAAAATTGGTAACCTGTACGATTTCGTCTCGAATGACATTGAGTGGAATGTCGCCTTCAACTTCGAATGTAACCTGATAGCTTGTCGGTTCTTCCTCAAAGAAAACTTTGAGCACATCGTTGTTGTCGAAATCGATTAAATAGTCGAAACTATCCTCGTATTTGGGCGCAATTTTCTTTTCGTTGAGATAGAGATACGACTTGAACGGACCGCCTGTTCCTACAGTAAAGGTGTTGTCGTTTTGGTAGAATGGAAGTGAGTTGTAGCCTTCCTTCAGGTCGGTTATTTCCGAACGGTCGGCACGGAGTATTTTGAAATAATCAATTGCTTTCGATAGATTGTACAAGTAGACCATAGCTTGTTGGTCGCGAACAATGGTACCGGATGTGATAATCAGATTTGAACCATCGGCGAGTTGACCGATTCTGACCGGAGCTATCTGGATATCTTCGTGTGGGTAAGAATAGCCGTCTATCTGGCAACTCTCTATATAGTATCCTTCTACAGGAACCAAGCTGACGATAGGTGTATTGCGCATAATTTCCACTTCATTTTGACCAGCTTTTAAATCAAGCTTGTCGCCGTTGTAGGAATATCCTCGGAATACATCCACTCGGGTGGGGTCATCGATGGTAATGGTCATCAGGAATGTTGCATATTTATGTACTTTGAAGCGGATGGTTGTTTCTTCTGTGATGATGTTGACAAATGCGTTGAGGGCTGATACTGTTTGGCCGTTGATAGAGCATTCTTCTACCTCCCATTCATTGGTGTTGGCGTATAGTTTCAATTCTGAACCGGATTTTACAGCAAAGTCGGGCGACTTGAAGTTGAATACCGGAGAGCCGTCAACATCGGCACCGGTAATGAAATCTTCAGCTCCATTTCCTTCCAAGATGAGGTGAACCGGACACATCACATCGGGGTAGTTCGCTTCGACATTAATTCGGGTACCATCAGCGATGGGCACGTTGTAGCTGTAGGTTAAGGCATCGGTGATATCTGTTCCATCCACTGTGATTTTATAGATGGGTTTGTCGGTTGGCGAAATGACTAACTCGGTTTCGCTTGTCGGGTCGAATTTGATAATATTCTCTCCATCGACAAGAGCAATTTCGTCCTGAGAAGCTTTGCGTATCACTTTAATTTTAGATGCATCGTCTACTTGCAGCGCGCATTGTGCTGTTTGTGCTTCTTGATCTAAAGCAGACGTTACGGTATAAGTCTCGTTATAATCACTGTAATAGCGAATTATGCATTGCCGCAGTTCTATGATATATTCTTCCCACGTATGTCCATCTGTATCCGAACCGATAACGGATATGAGTCGGCATCCTTCACGGGCTGAAACTGTAACACTACTTCCCGGATCGACCAAAATGGTATTGAGTCCGTTTACAATGTTGGGGTAATTAATCTACTTCGTTGACGCTTATGGATACTCGGCTGATATCGTCTATCACGATTTGAGCTTTGATTTGGTCTTGAGCTTGTAGGGTTTGTAGAATAAGTGAAAACAATGCGAGGAGTAATAACTTTTTCATAAGCATAGTTTTTAAGGTTATACAATCTTTGGATAAATATACAATAATAATCAATTCGACTACTCCTATTAAAACTTTTTATCGATAATTAATAGGGTATGTGAATATTA
>DYCT01000061.1 GCA_019417975.1 Bacteroides sp. | reverse complement strand
TAAAGCAGATGCACTGATTCATTTCGGGACACACGGAAGTTTGGAATTTACTCCCAAAAAGCAGGTTGCGCTGTCTAGCCTTGACTGGCCGGATCGTCTGGTTGGTGCGCTCCCTCATTTCTATATATATTCTATCGGAAATGTAGGAGAAGGAGTTATTGCCAAACGTCGTTCTTATGCAGGCCTACAGTCTTATCTGACGCCTCCGTTTTTGGAAAGCAACGTTCGTGGTATTTATCGTGAACTAAACGAGGCCATTAAGAACTATAACAATTTGCTTGGGGAAAACCATCTAAGCAAAACGGAACTTGATAAAGCATCGTTGAAGGTAAAAGCACTTACGCTCAAATTGGGAATCCATCGGGAATTGGAGTTGGATAGCATCTCAACCAAACCGTATACAGAGGATGAGGTGGCACGTATTGAGAGTTTCGCAGAAGAGCTGGCAAATGAAAAGATTACCGGACAACTTTATACAATGGGAGTGCCGTATGAAAAAGAGCGTATTGAATCGAGTATATATGCCATGACGACAGACCCGATTGCATACAGCTTAATGGCTCTTGATAAATTACGTGGAATGGTCGACTTGCAAGTAGAGAAGCATAAGAGTATTTTCACTCAACGTTACTTGAATCCGGCTCGTAGCTTGGTAACCAGATTGTTAACTAATCCATCTTTAGTAACAGACGAGTTGGTTTGTGAGATAGCGCACATCACAAAAGCCGAATTGGATGAAGCGCATGAAATAGAAGCATCGCGTAAAAATCCGGATGGAATGATGGCAATGATGATGGCTGCTGCCGAAGAACAAACGGAGAGCTCTCAACATCAACATACTGAAAAACATAAGGCTACCGGTATCATGCACAAGAAAATGCAAGAAATGACTCAAGGTATGGATTCGAAGAAAGCGTTGGAGTTAGCCAAAAAGATGGGAGCTCCTGCTGATGCTCTTCGTAAAATGGAAAAGGCGATGGTGCAACAAGATGCTAATAATCCGAAAACTTCGAAGAATCATTCCCAGACAAATGGAATGATGAATATGATGGCAAATATGGTGAAAGGAAAAGAATACAGCAAGCAGCAAATAGCGCACGCATTAGCTATAACCGAAATCGAACGGACTGTCAAAAACGTAAATAATTATCGTTCTGCTTTATTGGAAAGTCCTGAAAAAGAGATAGCAAGTCTTGTTAATGCCATGAATGGTGGCTATACACAACCTTCTCCAGGAGGAGATCCGATTGCCAATCCCAATACATTGCCTACCGGAAGGAATCTGTATTCTATCAATGCTGAAGCAACTCCATCAGAAGCAGCGTGGGAAAAAGGTATTCGTTTGGCAAACAATACGATTGATATGTATAAGAAACGTCATAACGACTCGATTCCTCGTAAAGTAAGCTATACTTTATGGAGCGGAGAATTTATAGAAACTGAAGGGGCAACGATTGCTCAAATTTTATATATGTTAGGGGTGGAGCCCATCCGGGATGCTTTTGGAAGAGTAAGTGATATTCGTTTGATTCCTTCGAAAGAGCTGGGACGCCCACGTATTGATGTTGTTGTACAGACAAGTGGACAGTTGCGCGACATCGCTGCATCACGTCTTTTCTTGATTAACCGTGCTGTAGAAATGGCAGCTCTGGCTAAAGATGATTTGTACGAAAATCAGGTGGCTTCCGGAGTAGTCGAAGCCGAACGAACCCTAATAGAGAAAGGATTGACTCCAAAAGACGCCCGTGAAATTTCGACATTCCGTGTGTTTGGAGGTCTCAACGGTGGATATGGTACAGGTATTCAAGGTATGGTGGAGTCGGGCGACCGTTGGGATAATGAGAAAGAAATAGCCGATACCTACTTACATAATATGGGGGCTTACTATGGGAGTGAAAAGAATTGGGAAGTGGTTAAACAATTCGCTTTCGAGGCAGCACTTACCCGTACCGATGCGGTAATTCAACCTCGTCAGAGTAACACATGGGGTGCACTGAGTCTCGATCATGTGTATGAGTTTATGGGTGGAATGAATTTGGCTGTACGAAACGTTACCGGAAAAGACCCGGATGCTTACTTAAGCGACTATCGCAACCGAAATAATGTACGTATGCAAGAGGTGAAAGAAGCAATCGGAGTTGAGAGCCGTACTACCATTTTCAACCCCAATTATATCCGTGAAAAGATGAAAGGGGAGGCTGGCTCTGCAAGTACATTTGCAGAAATCGTTCGTAATACTTACGGTTGGAATGTCATGAAACCGAAAGCTGTAAACAAAGAAATGTGGGACGAAATCTATAACGTCTATGTAAGAGACAAGTTCAATCTTGGCATGAAAGCATATTTTGAGAAACAGAATCCGGCTGCATTGCAAGAGATTACCGCTGTTATGATGGAAACTGCACGCAAAGGTATGTGGAAAGCCAATGAACAGCAACTGAAAGACATCGCCGAACTGCATACCGAATTGGTTAATAAGTATAATCCGGCTTGCTCTGGTTTTGTATGCGACAATGCAAAACTCCGCGAATTTATTTCTTCGAAAACCTCTTCTCAAGCAGCAATGCAGTATAAGGAAAAGATCAATGACGTACGTGAGAATATAACAGAATCCGGGAAAAAAGGAATGGTGATGAAAAAAGAAGAAATGACTCAAGAACTGAACAATGAACGGGTCAATAGTCTTAGCAATACCATTGTTGCCACTATTGTTATATCGGTTATTGTTGTGCTGGTTATTCTGGTTCGTCATAAGCGTAAACAACAAGAATAAAAAGGTATGCAAACAGTTGTTTTAGCATTAATCTTATTAGTCTGTTTCAACTTTATGTTGAAGCAGACTTACAACAAGCGTTGGGCAGTAGCCACTGTTTCTGTCATCTGTTTCTTATTTATTGGATTGGTATGGCCTTATGCCATCGAACAGTCTAAAACACAGATTGCCGATTGGTTGTCAAATCCTACCCTTATGCTTGATACTTCTGTGCTGTTGAGCATTGAGGTTTGTATTCAATTATCTTTCTGTATGCTTGCTGTACACATGATGGCTGGTGGAACAGTGAAACGTCGTACTCTATGGACTTATCGGGCTCTTCGCCTGTTCCCCGGATTTCTTATATTTCCGGTTCTGTTCAGTGGCTTGGTAACCCTTATTTTTTGTTTCCCCGGAATATCTTTCTCTAACATCGCATGGGGAATGGCTACCTGTGTACTTGTTCTTATTCCGGTCGGTACAATCTTTCTACGCTATTTGCTTCCTGAGAAAGAGCTCCGTCTTGAATTGCTTTTTCTGACCAATGCCTTTACCGCTATTTTAGGAATTGTGGCTACAGTAAATGGAAGGACTGCTATGAAAGGGACAAGCGAAGTGGAATGGAATGCTTTTTTAGGATTGCTATGCTTAGTTGTTATAGGAGGGCTAGCCGGTATGTTGATAAGAAAATATAAAATGAAAAAACTGAAAAACTAATCTATTAAATTTTTAAACCATTATGAACTACATCTCAGATATACTTTATTGGATTTCAACCGGACTATTGGTGCCGGTCATCGTTTTGTTGATTATTCTTTTCATCCGTTCGCTTCTGCTTATCGGAAGTTTCTTTGGACAATATATGGGAATTCGCAAAACACAAGCAATACTTCATCAAGCAATGAACGAACTTACGCCCGACACCCTCAGTCAGCTAAGCAATAAGCTTCCTACAAAATCCAATGCTTGGGTTCTCAGTTATATTCGTCAGATACTGAACGTGAAGGATAGCCCGGCTCATGTTCAGCGACTATTGGCCGAATATGAAATAATAGCCGATAAAGACCTTGCTATATCAAAAACCTTAAGCAAAATGGGGCCTATGCTCGGATTGATGGGAACCTTGATTCCGATGGGACCTGCTTTGGTCGGTCTTTCCACGGGCGATATTTCTTCGATGGCATACAATATGCAAGTTGCTTTTGCTACAACTGTGGTTGGTTTGTTTGCTGCTGCTATCGGATTCATTACTCAACAAGTAAAGCAACGTTGGTATCTGCAAGACATGACCAACTTGGAATTTCTTTCTGAATTGTTAAACGAGAAAAGCAAATAATATGAAGCGTAATTTGTTAAGAAGAGAAGACGATAACGACCCGATGAGCGTAGTAAGCAATCTTTTCGATGTAGCAATGGTTTTTGCTGTCGCTTTGATGGTTGCTTTAGTTAGCCGTTATAATATGACCGAAATGTTTAGTAAAGAAGATTTTACGATGGTGAAAAATCCGGGCAAAGAAAATATGGAAATCATTACCAAGGAAGGAGAGAAAATCAATCGTTATACGCCTTCCGAAAATCAGGATTCTCAAAGTGGAAAACGAGGTAAGAAAGTGGGCATTGCTTATGAATTGGAAAATGGAGAGATTATTTATGTGCCCGAATAGTAAAGGCTTCCTTGATTTTGCGGAGATTTTTGGTATTTATAAGCTTCTGTCTGATAAGTTGTCCTAAAGCTGTTGACAGAACGCTAAATCTTACCTCACCTTATTTCTATATATTCAGAATTTGGTTTATCTTTGTGCGTATAGAATTAATACCTTACAGCAATGACAGTTTATAAACGAATTCTTTTGAAATTGAGCGGTGAAAGCTTGATGGGTGAGAAACAATATGGAATAGATGAAAAACGTTTGGGCGAATATGCGCAACAGATAAAGAAAATACATGAGGCGGGTGTACAAATCGGTATCGTGATTGGTGGCGGAAATATTTTCCGTGGCCTGAGCGGTGCATCGAAAGGATTCGACCGAGTGAAAGGTGACCAAATGGGTATGTTGGCCACTGTAATCAACAGCCTTGCGCTTAGTTCGGCATTAGGCTCAGCTGGTGTAAAGTCGAGAGTGTTAACAGCTGTGCGCATGGAACCTATCGGTGAGCTTTATAGCAAGTGGAAAGCTATCGAAAGCATGGAAAATGGTGAGGTCGTCATCATGTCGGCCGGTACAGGCAATCCTTTCTTTACAACCGATACCGGTTCCTCACTTCGTGGTATTGAAATAGAAGCTGATGTGATGTTGAAAGGAACTCGTGTGGATGGCATTTATACAGCCGATCCAGAGAAAGACCCGACTGCTACCAAGTTCAAAGATATTACTTACGATGAAGTGTTGAAACGCAATCTTAAGGTGATGGACTTGACTGCGACCTGTATGTGCAAGGAAAACAATTTGCCGATTGTTGTGTTTGATATGGATACCGTAGGCAACTTGGAAAAAGTAATTAACGGAGCAGAAATCGGTACATTAGTTCACAATTGATAGAACAATGTTTGCAGATTTTGCAGGAAAACGTTACTTTTGTTTTCAATAAATCAGAAAAAAGAACTATAAATACCGAATGTTATGATTGATATTAACGTTTGCATTAATGATGCTGAAGAGAAGATGAGCATGGCTCTTATGTATCTGGAAGAAGCGTTGGCGCATATTCGTGCAGGTAAAGCCAGTACTCGTTTGCTCGATGGTATCCGTGTTGATTCATACGGAAGCATGGTGCCTATTAATAATGTAGCAGCTGTTACAACTCCCGATGCACGCAGTATTGCCATCAAACCTTGGGATAAGAACATGTTTCGTGTGATTGAAAAAGCTATTATCGACTCAGAGTTAGGCATTATGCCAGAGAATAATGGTGAAATTATCCGTATTGGAATTCCTCCTTTGACAGAAGAGCGTCGTCGCCAGTTGGCTAAGCAATGCAAGGGCGAAGGTGAAACTGCTAAAATCAGTGTGCGCAATGCTCGCCGTGATGGTATTGATGCCTTGAAGAAAGGCTTGAAAGATGGTCTGCCTGAGGATAGCGAAAAAGATGCAGAAGCTAAGTTGCAAAAGATTCATGATAAATATATCAAGAAAATAGAAGATATGCTTGCTGAAAAAGACAAGGAAATCATGACTGTATAATATTGAACTGTTATTTTTTCGAGGGTGCGCCTGAACCTCTTAGGCATACCCTCGTTTTTTTATGAAAGGAAATATGCGCGGACTTGTTATTAAAAATACAGGAAGCTGGTATCTTGTCAAAACCGATGAGGGGAAAGATGTAGAATGTAAAATCAAAGGGAATTTTCGTTTGAAAGGAATCCGGAGCACCAATCCTATTGCTGTAGGCGATTATGTGCAGATTGTTGTCAACAACGAAGGGACGGCTTTCATTACAGAGATAGAGAACCGGAAGAATTACATCATTCGCAGGGCTTCGAACTTGTCCAAACAGTCGCATATCTTGGCTGCCAATCTTGATCAATGTATGTTGGTCGTCACTGTCAATTATCCGGAGACATCAACAGTCTTTATTGATCGCTTTCTTGCTTCGGCCGAGGCCTATCGGGTGCCGGTGAAATTGGTATTCAATAAAATAGATGCATATAGCAAAGAGGAGTTAAGTTATCTTGACGGCCTGATAAATCTGTATACCACCATTGGTTACCCTTGTTTGAAAGTATCGGCTCGTACCGGTGATGGATTGGATGAAGTACGTGCTTTGTTGCGTGGACAAGTGAGTCTCTTCTCCGGACATTCGGGAGTAGGTAAATCGACACTGATTAATGCTATCCTTCCTGAGTATAAACTGAAGACCGGTGAAATATCAACCTATCACAACAAGGGTATGCATACTACTACTTTTAGCGAAATGTTCCCTGTGGAAGACGGTGGATATTTGATAGACACTCCGGGGATAAAAGGCTTTGGCACTTTCGATATGGAAGAAGAGGAAGTAGGCCACTATTTCAAGGAAATATTTCGGTATGCTAAAGATTGCCGTTATGGGAATTGTACGCATACGCATGAGCCGGGCTGTGCAGTGCGTAAGGCCGTAGAAGAACATTTTATTAGCGAATCGCGCTATTCTTCTTATCTAAACATGCTGGAAGATAAAGAAGAAGGAAAGTATCGGAGTGGATATTGATAGAACTTAAGGTGTCGCTCCGAATCCTGTAGTTTTCAGCAACCATAAAGCCGTTCCCAACAGCCCTATTCCTACAATGCCGTAGAATACACGTGTCCATTTGGCTCCCAGATAGCGCAGAATCCATTGTGCATTTTGGGAATGAAAGAACCATTCCCAGTTGCATACAGAAGCCAATACCGACAAGCAGCCGGTAAAGGCAAATAGAGAGACGATGAAGTAATGTGGAAACATGCTTCAAACGCTTTTAGAGGGTAATGGTGCGGCTACCGTCTGCTTGTTCTTCTATACAAACCTTTACGGCATCCATAGGAAGCAGTTCTTCTATTAGCTCCGGCCATTCGATGAAGCAAAGGGCGCCACTGTAAAAATAATCCTCGTAACCGAAATCGAATGCTTCTTCTACCTTATTAATACGATAGAAATCGAAGTGGTAAATCAGTTCACTGCTATCATCGGAACGATATTCGTTGACGATGGCAAAAGTGGGTGAATTGATAACATCGCTCACTCCCAATTCTTCACATACAGCTTTGATAAAGGTTGTTTTCCCAGCACCCATTTTTCCGTAGAAAGCAAAGACAGTGTTATCTTCCATAGCTGCAATAAATTGTTTGGCAGCCTCGTGGATTTGGTCTAATGATGTTATTTTTATTTCCATGAAATTGTTTTTTAGGGTTATCGTTTTTGTTTGCTTTGCATCGTAATGATAGGGATAATCATTTCTTCCATGGAGATACCACCATGTTGGAATGTGTCCTTATAGTAAGATGCGTAATAATTGTAATTGTTGGGGTAGGCGAAAAAGTCGTCACCGGTAGCAAAGATATAGCTGGTGCTTAAGTTAGGACTGGGCAGATGTGCTTTGCCCGGTGTCTTAATCTCAAATACTTGTTTTACATTGTAGTTGAGGTTCTTTCCTAACTTATAGCGCAGGTTGGTATTGGTGTTGCGGTCGCCTACCACTTTGATAGGGTTATTCACACGAATACTACCATGGTCTGTCGTTACCACAATGCGATAGTCGCTTTCTGCCAATAGTTTGAACAGTTCGTTGATGGGTGAATGGCGAAACCAAGATAGCGTGATGGAGCGATAAGCTGCATCGGTCGATGCCAGTTCTCGAATCATTTTTGATTCGGTGCGTGCATGCGACATCATGTCAATGAAATTGATGACCACAACATTGAGGTCGTATTGTTTCAGTTGGCTGAACTGGCTTACCAGATGTTCTCCAGCTGCAGAATCATTGATTTTGTGGTATGAGAATGTATCTTTTCGGCGATAACGCTCAATCTGTGTTTGAATGAGTGGAGCTTCGTTTAGGTTTTTACCTTCTTCTTCATCTTCATCGACCCAAAGTTCTGGAAACATCTCTTCTATTTTGTTGGGCATCAGCCCGGAGAAGATTGCGTTTCGGGCATATTGTGTGGCAGTGGGCAGAATGCCGTAATACAGTTCTTCATCAAGTGTAAAAAGGTGGGCAAACTCATTGCTGATGAGGCGCCACTGGTCGTATCGGAAGTTATCAATAACGATGAGAAAGACTTTTTCTCCAGAGTCTAATACCGGGAATATCTTGCGTTTGAAAATGTCCGGACTCATCATCGGCCTTTCATCGCTCTGCACCATCCAGTTCATGTAGTTTTTCTTGATAAACTTGGTAAAGGCATTGTTGGCTTCCGACTTTTGCATTTGTAGCATTTCTGCCATGTTGCTGTCGGTCCCTTCCAATTCCAGTTCCCAAAACACCAGTCGTTTGTATACTTCCATCCAATCGGTATCGGTTAGCGAGTCGTTGATTTGCATACCTATTTTATTGAAATTTTGCTGGTATCCGGTATTGGCTACCTCGGTAATGATATCTTTCTTATGGAGGTTCTTTTTCAGCGTCAGCAATATTTGGTTCGGGTTTACCGGTTTGATAAGGTAATCGGCTATCTTAGAACCGATGGCCATATCCATGATGTTTTCCTCTTCACTTTTGGTAATCATGACAATGGGCACATTGGGGCTGAACTCCTTGATACGCGCCAAGGTTTCCAATCCACTGATGCCGGGCATGTTTTCATCAAGAAAGATAAGGTCGAAGTCTTGCTCATGGCATAAGTCGAGTGCGTCCTGCCCATTGGTTACCGTACTTACTTCATATCCTTTGTTCTGTAAGAACAGAATGTGCGGCCTGAGCATGTCAATCTCATCGTCTACCCAAAGTAAATGGTCTTTTTTCATGGGATAAATATATGATATAAATGATTCATTTTAATAATCTTCTTCCTCCACTTGGTCTACACC
>DYCT01000060.1:7691-9392 GCA_019417975.1 Bacteroides sp. | reverse complement strand
CATAAAGACCTTTCAAAGGCAACTCAAAATCGTTCATTCCGACATTCAGATGCAGAGTGCAAACCAACTGACCGGCAACACAATAAACACCTACCGTCTGCGAGACAGCCGACCAAACCCGGAGATGCCCGTCGCACGATGACACAACCAACGAAAGTTCATCAATGCCGGTAGAGGTCGGTGGATTATGAACAATCCGACGTACAGCCGCGCCCGTTTGCTCGTTATTCAAATCCAGATATCCCCGGAATGCACCTACCGTAGCCGTACCATCAGAATGCACAAATGCGGTTCCATCAGCATTCATCATATAAAGATTAGCATCCTTCTTCAATGTAAACGTTGTAAAGTTACCTACAAACCCCGATATCTGAATCGCGGTTGCCGGAACGAATACTCCAGTAGCACGAAAAGTAACATCCCCATCGGCTTCTCTATAAATAATATAAGGAGTATTTGCAACAAGCCCATCTTCAACCGTACGAAATTCGATGGTACCTGCTGTAGCATTAACATAAGCCTCACATTGCTCATCGGCTAACGGATAATTGAACGGCAATACCAATGTAGACCAACCGGAATACAAATGGCGACTATAACTAACAGACTCGGCCGTGAAAGGCATCTTTGCAAAGAAGTCAGTTCCATCCGTCAACGAAATATCTTTGGCAGAAGCGGTACCATCAGCAGCCACTCGTATTACATTTTTAAATTCGGCAGGCAACACATCTTCTTGATTTACATAAAACAAACAATTCGGATTGCACTTGGCAGGTAAAGTCAGATTTTTGGGTAACGTAATTTCCCGGAAATCGACACCAGTAGCTTTGGACAAATCGAGTGCAGCTATTGAAGCAGCAGTCCATGGCACATCTCCTTTCAATACTACAGATTGAGACGAATCAGCCACAAGAACCTGAAACAGACGAAACTCATGAGGAAAAGCATTATATGAAGGCACATTATCATCATAGTTCCTAAAATCGTTATTTCTATGATAATATAGCAATTTACGGCCATTCATTTTTATAAGATAACCATACTTCCCCGGTTCCAACGACCAACAATATAGCTCATCTTTAGAATCAGGTCTTTTCGCCACTTCCAGAGCAGTACCAGAACCTTTATATTTCAAGCTATTCCCATTTTCTGCCTCTAAGAAGAATTTTTCTTTTCCATTCGATTTCAAAGCCCAAATCATCGTAGATGCTGGAAAAGAAAGTAACGCTGTACTATCGGATGAAACCTGCACCTTTTTACCATACGTATCGGTACCCATTGCAACCCATTCCTCTCCATGCTTGACAGCCAACACATATTTTCCGCCATCGGTAGGGACCACAGATGCGCATACACCTTGCGCACTAAAAACAAACAACAAAAAAAGGCATATATACCTTATCAATTTATTCATAGTATACTGTATTATAAATAATTATAACTTTACAACCGCGACAAACAGCGGTATAAAAACCTTGCAAAATTAAAAAACAAAAAGGAAGTATCAAAAGAAAAGAGAGAAAAGAATAATCGTTTGTCACGACAATTAGTCAGTAAGCTTAACCGCGACCCACTTCCAGATTGACAGAATGGCAGAAATTGCTCCAAACACTGCCCTATCGCCCACTACACACCACTCTGGCACACTTTTGGTAAATAACTTAATTGCCTACGGGCATTGAAAAAAAAGAAACGTATAAC
>DYCT01000060.1:5779-7681 GCA_019417975.1 Bacteroides sp. | reverse complement strand
TACATGTATATCATGAACATTAAACCATTAGCAGACAGAGTTCTCATACTCCCTGCACCTGCAGAAGAGAAGACAATCGGCGGTATCATCATTCCTGATACAGCAAAAGAAAAACCTTTGAAAGGTGAAGTTGTTGCAGTCGGTCATGGCACAAAAGACGAAGAAATGGTGCTGAAAGCAGGCGACACTGTACTTTATGGCAAATATGCAGGTACAGAATTGGAAGTAGAAGGAACTAAATACCTCATCATGCGTCAAAGCGACGTATTGGCTGTTTTGGGATAATCAAAAAAAAAAACAACATCCGTATATCCGGACGAATTTGTATAATTTATTAATGTAAGAACATTATGGCAAAAGATATTTTATTCAATGTAGAAGCTCGCGAACAATTGAAAAAAGGTGTCGACGAGTTAGCAAACGCAGTGAAAGTAACACTCGGCCCGAAAGGTAGAAATGTTATCATCGAAAAGAAATTTGGTGCACCCCACATCACGAAAGATGGTGTAAGTGTAGCAAAAGAAATCGAATTGGCAGATGCATTCCAAAACACAGGTGCTCAGTTGGTAAAAAGTGTAGCTTCTAAAACCGGTGACGATGCTGGTGACGGTACAACTACAGCTACCGTATTGGCTCAATCTATTGTAAATGTAGGCTTGAAGAACGTTACTGCAGGCGCAAACCCAATGGATTTAAAACGTGGTATGGACAAAGCTGTAGCCAAAGTGGTAGAATCTATCAAGAACTTGGCTGAAAAGGTAGGCGACAACTACGACAAAATCGAACAGGTTGCTACCGTTTCTGCAAACAACGATCCGATTATCGGTAAATTGATTGCAGACGCAATGCGTAAAGTATCGAAAGACGGTGTTATCACCATCGAAGAAGCTAAAGGTACCGACACTACCATCGGTGTAGTAGAAGGTATGCAGTTCGACCGTGGCTACCTGTCTTCTTACTTCGTAACAGATACTGAGAAGATGGAATGTGTAATGGAACGTCCTTATATCCTTATCTACGACAAGAAGATTTCTAACTTGAAAGATTTCTTGCCTATCTTGGAACCAGCCGTACAGAGCGGACGTCCATTGTTGGTTATAGCAGAAGATGTAGACAGCGAAGCCTTAACCACATTGGTAGTAAACCGCCTGCGTTCGAATCTGAAGATTTGTGCAGTAAAAGCTCCTGGCTTTGGCGACCGTCGTAAAGAGATGTTGGAAGACATCGCAGTGCTTACCGGTGGTATCGTAATCAGCGAGGAAAAAGGCTTGAAACTGGAGCAGGCTACACTCGAGATGTTGGGTACTGCCGACAAGGTAACTGTTACGAAAGACAACACAACAATCGTAAATGGCGCAGGCAACAAAGAAAATATCCAAGAACGTGTAAACCAAATCAAAGCTCAAATCAAGACTACTACTAGCGACTACGACAAAGAGAAGCTGCAAGAACGTTTGGCTAAACTGTCAGGCGGTGTAGCTGTTCTCTATGTAGGTGCTGCTTCGGAGGTAGAAATGAAAGAGAAGAAAGACCGTGTTGATGATGCATTGAGCGCAACACGTGCTGCGTTGGAAGAAGGTATCGTACCGGGCGGTGGCGTAGCTTATATCCGTGCTACACAAGAGTTAGAAGGCATGAAGGGCGACAATGACGACGAGACCACAGGTATCGAAATCATCAAACGTGCCATTGAAGAGCCACTTCGCCAAATCGTAGCCAACGCTGGTAAAGAAGGCGCTGTAGTAGTACAGAAAGTACGTGAAGGTAAAGGCGACTTCGGTTACAACGCTCGTACAGACGTTTACGAAAACTTGCACGCTGCAGGTGTAGTTGATCCAGCTAAGGTAGCTCGTGTTGCTTTGGAAAACGCAGCCTCTATCGCTGGCATGTTCCTCACTACTG
>DYCT01000060.1:5399-5769 GCA_019417975.1 Bacteroides sp. | reverse complement strand
CTACTGAATGTGTAGTTGTAGAAAAGAAAGAAGACAAACCTGAAATGCCAATGAACCCGGGCATGGGTGGCATGGGAGGTATGATGTAATTTCTTCCACATAAATAGAAAAGACGAGGGGCGCTTCAGTTTGAAGCGCCCCTCGTCTTTTCTATACCTATACCTTTATCGCTTATAAACGATTTCTTCCTGGCCACGCATTTTCAATGTGCCATCCGCCTCATCAACATCAAGCAAAAAATGTTTTTTATCGGTAGAAAGTACCAATACATCGGAAGTCGTCAAATACCACTTACCGTCCTGCTCCCATTCTCCGGTTAAAAATTCAAACGTATGATTCGGTCGCAACAAGAGCGAACGACCTTCTGCAC
>DYCT01000060.1:0-5350 GCA_019417975.1 Bacteroides sp. | reverse complement strand
GGCTTCTCCCTGTTTCTCCAAGCCCAACCATTGTGTAAGTCTCAACACAGGTTCTCCTCCTACGCCCGGATGTTTCGGCAAAAACACGCCATAAAACTGTCCATACATATCCTGCCCAATATTTTTCAAACTATCATACAACACCTTTACTTGTCCATATACCCCATCCTGACTGATAGGCCAATCCAAACCGGTAGTCCGTTCTGATAGGAAAGCCGAGTCTGCTTTACAATAAAAACTACCTTCCAAAAAACATTCTGCAGCCACCGTGATTTGGGTTGCCGGCAAGGTGTCATACTCTACATGCACATTCTCGCCCTGCTTATGACCCGAACAAGACGTCATCGCTAAGAAGGCACAAGACAGTGCCACTTCATAAATCCACTTTCGCATAATCGTAAATACTTATTCTATTCAAACTTCTAAAGTTGCTAAAATCCAGAATGAAACAAAATTACGAAAAACAGTTTTCGTATCGTCAACCTTCGGCTTATTTTAACAACCTTTTAAAACTATTGATTAGCAATGCCCAATCCTTCCCCCCTCACCAATGCATATCAACGGTTTATCACTTACAAATATCCATTAATCTTTGGACTTAACAGAGAAAATGTTACCTTTGCTATCTATTAAACCCTTTTACAACCATAAAAAAACGTAAGACAATGAAAGAGTTTCTGAAATACACATTGGCCACCATAGTCGGCCTCTTTCTCACCGGTTTCATCTTTATCTTTTTAGGTATTATCAGCTTGGCCGGGCTAATCGGTTCTGCCGAAACAGAAACGCAAGTCAAAAACAATTCTGTGCTATTCCTTGATTTCAACGGTATGCTAACAGAACGTTCGGTTGACAATCCATTCGCTGCTTATCTGAACGACCAATTCAATGAATACGGACTAGACGATATACTTACCGCCATCCGAAAGGCAAAAGAAACCGACGAAGTAAAAGGTATCTATATCCAAAGTTCTGCATTAGGAGCCTCGTTTGCATCAACACAAGAGATACGCAATGCGTTGGCCGACTTTAAAGAAAGCGGTAAATTCATCACGACCTATGCCGATACTTATAGCCAAGGATTGTACTACCTATCGAGTATAGCCGATAAAGTTTTGATAAACCCACAAGGCGCTATCGAATGGAAAGGTTTGGCTTCGCAACCGGTATTCTACAAAGAATTGCTTGAGAAATTAGGCATTGAGATGCAAATATTCAAAGTCGGTACATACAAATCGGCCGTAGAACCTTTTATCAACACCCAGATGAGTGATACCAACCGAGAGCAAGTACAAGTGTTTATGCAATCCATCTGGAATCAGCTTACTGCCGATATTTCACAATCCAGAAACATCCCGACCGAAAAGCTCAATGAGTATGCTGACCGCATGTTACTGTTCAACACCGCTGAAGAACTGAAAAGCTATGGGCTGGTAGACAGCATCGTCTACCAAAACGAGGTACGCAATTGTCTGAAACAACAATTAGGTTTGGATAAAGACGACAAGTTGCATACACTCAGCCTCGATGAAATGATTCACGTGAAAAAGAACACGCCTAAAGACAAAAGCGGAAATATCTTGGCGGTGTATTATGCCTACGGAGAGATAGACAATCAGAGCAACTCAAACGGAATTGTCTCTAAGAAAGTAATCAAAGACTTACGAAAACTTCGCGAAGATGAGAATGTGAAAGCAGTTGTACTCCGCGTCAACTCACCGGGTGGAAGTGCATACGGTTCGGAACAAATCTGGAACGAATTGCGTCTGTTGAAGGCAGAAAAGCCCCTCATTGTCTCCATGGGCGACTTTGCAGCTTCGGGTGGTTACTACATCTCCTGTGTAGCAGACTCAATCGTAGCACAGCCCACTACTCTAACCGGCTCCATCGGAATCTTCGGAATGATACCAAACTTCAAGAAACTAACCGATAAAGTTGGTGTAAACTTCGACATGGTCAAAATAAACGAACATGCCGATTTCGGCACCTTGGTTCGCGACATGACCGGTGCAGAAAAAGCCTTGATGCAAACATACATCAACCGTGGCTACAGCCTATTCTTAAAACGCTGTGCCGACGGACGTGGCATGAGCACAGAAGCTATCGGTAAAATAGCAGAAGGACGCGTATGGACAGGTGCTACAGCCAAAGAATTAGGTTTGGTAGACGAATTGGGAGGACTTGACAAAGCAATAGAAATAGCTGCTGCTAAAGCAAACACCAGCAATTATACCTTGTTGGAATATCCTAAAAAGAAAGATTTCCTAACCACATTGCTCGACCAAGGAACAACCAGCTATATTCAATCAAAAATCGGCAACAGCTTCCTCGGCAAGCCCTATCAAAGCATCCAATTCATCCAAAATGTGGAAAACATGGATGCCATGCAAGCACGCATGCCATTTGATTTAAACATAGAGTAATAAAGACATGGAGGAGAATTCGATTAAAATACACAAATGGCTATATCCGGTCTCTTTCCTCTACGGGATAGGAGTTCGTCTGCGTAACAATCTCTTCGATTGGAGGTTGCTACGCTCACGTTCGTTCGATATTCCTATCATCTCTGTAGGAAACATCACCGTAGGCGGAACAGGAAAAACGCCCCATACAGAGTATCTTATTAAAATTCTCCAAGACACATACCAAGTAGCCGTACTCAGTAGAGGATATAAACGAAAGTCAAAAGGATTCCAGCTGGTTCAACCAGATACATCGGTAGAAGTATCTGGTGACGAACCATTCCAGATAAAGCAGAAATTTCCACGTATCTACATGGCTGTAGACGCCGACCGGTGTCATGGCATCAAAATGCTGATGCGCAACGACATCGCTCCCGATACCGAAGTCATCTTGCTTGACGATGCTTTCCAACACCGCTATGTGCAACCCGGCATCAGCATCCTGTTGATAGACTACAACCGCCTCATCTGCAACGATGCGCTCTTACCCGCCGGACGCTTGCGCGAACCGGAATCGGGGAAACACAGAGCCAACATCGTGATTGTTACCAAATGTCCGGACAATATCAAGCCGATGGATTACAGAGTACTATCCAAGCAATTGGATTTATTCCCCTATCAGCAACTGTATTTTTCAACGTTACGCTACGACAACCTTCGTCCCTTATTTTCCGAAGGCCATGAAATCCCAGTAGAGAAACTTACCAAGCAAGATTCCATCCTCCTGTTTACCGGCATTGCCTCTCCGCAACAGCTTGTACAGGAACTGGAGAAATACACTACATCCATTCAGGAGCTGACATTTGGCGACCACCATTTCTTTAAAAAGAAAGACATCGAGCAACTTGAGAAAGCATTCCAGACTTTATCAGGACACCGTAAATACATCGTCACAACAGAGAAAGATGCAACCAGGCTGTTGCAACTCCCTTTCTTGACCGACGAACTTAAACAACATCTTTACGTTTTACCCATAAAAGTAGAGCTCTTACAGAACCAACAAGAAAAATTTAATCAAAATATCATAGGCTATGTTAGAAAAAATAAAAGAAACAGCATCCTTTCTAAAAGAAAGAATGCACACAAATCCTGAGACCGCTATTATCTTAGGTACCGGATTAGGCAGTTTAGCCGGTGAGATTACCGAAAAGTATGAAATCAGCTACAAAGATATCCC
The DNA here is from genome assembly GCA_019417975.1 of Bacteroides sp. Lineage (GTDB taxonomy): Bacteria > Bacteroidota > Bacteroidia > Bacteroidales > Bacteroidaceae > DYCT01. Next base: position 1,711 of record DYCT01000060.1, on the reverse strand, counting down.
CAACTTCCCTGTTTCGACAGTAGAAGGACATAGCGGTAAACTTATTTTTGGAAAGTTAGGCAACAAAGACATCTTGGCCATGCAGGGCCGTTTCCACTTCTACGAAGGATATTCTATGAAAGAAGTGACCTTTCCGGTACGAGTGATGCGCGAACTCGGCATCAAGACTCTCTTTGTATCCAACGCTAGTGGCGGTACAAATCCGGCATTCGAAATCGGTGATTTGATGATTATTACAGACCACATCAATTATTTTCCCGAACACCCGTTGCGTGGCAAAAACATCGATTACGGCCCTCGCTTCCCGGACATGAGCGAAGCTTACGACAAAGAGCTCATCCGCAAAGCAGACGAAATAGCCAAGGAAAAAGGCATTAAGGTGCAGCATGGCGTCTATATCGGCACACAAGGCCCTACTTTTGAAACACCTGCCGAATACAAACTGTTCCATATCATGGGCGCAGATGCTGTAGGTATGTCTACCGTTCCCGAAGTAATCGTAGCCAACCACTGTGGCATCAAGGTATTTGGTGTTTCTGTCATAACCGACTTAGGTGTAGAAGGCAAGATTGTAGAAGTATCACACGAAGAGGTACAAAAAGCAGCCGATGCCGCACAACCTAAGATGACAGAAATCATGCGCGAACTTATCAACAGAGCTTAAACCAACCCTATGTTTACTAAGAAAAGAACAGAAATAGCAACCTTGGGAGAGTTCGGACTTATCAAACACCTGACAGAAGGCATTGAGCCCGAAAACAAATCTACACGCTATGGCATAGGTGACGATGCTGCGGTCTTGGAATATCCGGATAAACAAATTCTGGTAACCACCGATCTGCTCATGGAAGGTGTACACTTCGACCTGACCTATACTCCCCTAAAACATTTGGGGTATAAATCGGCCATCGTCAACATATCCGACATCTATGCCATGAACGGTACACCTCGCCAGATGACTGTATCCATGGCCCTGTCCAAACGTTTCAGCATTGAAGACATGGAAGAATTCTATGCCGGCATCCGTTTGGCTTGCGAACTTCACCATGTTGACATCGTAGGTGGTGATACAACCTCATCACTGACCGGACTGGCCATCTGCATCACCTGCATTGGCGAAGCCGACAAAGACAAAGTGGTTTACCGCAACGGAGCAAAAGATACCGACTTAATCTGCGTCACCGGTGATTTAGGAGCAGCCTATATGGGACTCCAATTGTTAGAGCGAGAGAAAGCCGCCTTTCAAGGTGTAGAAGATGCCCAACCCGACTTTGCAGGCAAAGAATACTTGTTGGAACGCCAGCTAAAACCGGAAGCCAGAGGAGATATCATCAAAAAATTGGCCGAACTCAATATCAAACCTACAGCCATGATGGACATTTCAGACGGTCTCTCGTCAGAACTAATGCATATCTGCTCACAAAGCAAAGTGGGCTGCCGTGTCTATGAGGAACATATCCCCATCGACTATCAAACAGCAGTTATGGCCGAAGAGTTCAACATGAATCTGACGACCTGTGCCATGAATGGTGGCGAAGACTACGAACTCCTGTTCACCGTTCCCATCGCAGACCATGAAAAAGTCGCTAACTTAGAAGGCGTCAAACTCATCGGACACATCACCAAACCGGAACTGGGCTGCGCGCTCATCACTCGCGACGGACAAGAGTTTGAACTAAAAGCTCAAGGTTGGAATCCTCTACAAGAGAAA
>DYCT01000006.1 GCA_019417975.1 Bacteroides sp. | reverse complement strand
CTTCATTTTTTCGGGCTATCATTACTGTTGACAGCTGTGAGCTGTACATCCCCCAAAAGTCCCAAAGTTGACTTCATCGAAGACAACATTGCCAATGCAGTGGCTCAACAAACCCTACAAACAGACCTCATTGAAAAATCAGGGAAAGTACTGAACCCTCGTACCATAGAAAAAGACGGTAGTATCCATTACATTCCAATTGACGATTGGTGCAGCGGTTTCTTCCCCGGCAACATCTGGTATACCTACGAACTAACCAACGATGCCAAATGGTTACCCTTGGCACGCAAATATACAGAAGCATTGGATTCCGTAAAACACTTGAAATGGCATCACGATGTAGGCTTTATGATTGGAAGCAGTTACTTGAACGGGTATCGCATTGCCAAAATCGATGAATATAAAGATGTAATCATTGAAGCAGCCAAATCGCTGTCTACCCGTTTCCGTCCAAACGCCGGTGTCATCCAATCATGGGATGCCGACAAAGGCTGGCAGTTTCAACGTGGCTGGAAATGTCCGGTTATCATTGACAATATGATGAATTTGGAACTGTTGTTTGAAGCTACTGCTCTTTCCGGAGACTCCACCTATTATAATATAGCGGTAAGCCATGCCGACAAAACATTGGCCAATCACTTCCGTGAAGACAACAGTTGCTACCATGTTGTAGACTACGACCCAGAGACCGGTGAAGTCCGCAAAAAACAAACAGCACAAGGTTATTCTGATGAGTCTGCTTGGGCAAGAGGACAAGCATGGGCGATCTATGGCTACACCGTATGCTACCGCTACACCAAAGACCAACGCTATTTGAACCATGCAGAAAAGGTATACAACTTTATTTTCAACAACCCCAACTTGCCAGAGGACTTAGTTCCTTACTGGGACTACAATGCCCCTAACATCCCGAACGAGCCGCGCGATGCTTCATCAGCAGCCTGCACCGCCTCTGCCCTATATGAGCTCTGTACATATATCCCTAACAAAGGTTACAAAGAAATGGCCGATAAAATTATGGAAAGCCTGGGTTCTCCTGCTTACCGTGCCAAGGTAGGCACTAACGGAAACTTCATACTGATGCATTCGGTAGGTAGTATTCCTCACGGTGCTGAAATTGACGTTCCTCTGAACTATGCAGACTACTATTTCTTGGAAGGATTGATTCGCAAACGTGATTTAGAAGCAACTAAATAATTGAATTCAACTGAAAGCGCGGATGATACAGTCTCTGTATTGTCCGCGTTCTACAAATGCCCGTCTTAAAAAAAAACATATACCATACGTTATCATTATGCCTCATATCAAATACCTTTCCTTCGGATTATTGACTTTGGTCGGATGCCAAACTACGCAACATGAGCAGACATCCTTACCCAATGTCATCTATGTATTCCCAGACCAATTTCGCAACCAAGCAATGGGTTTCTGGAGTCAAGAAGAATTTCGCGACAAAGTGAACTTCCTAGGCGACCCTGTACATACACCTGTACTCGACCGTTTCGCACGAGAATCAGTAGTACTCACCTCCGCCCAAAGCAACTGTCCGCTCAGTAGTCCACACCGTGGAATGCTTCTCACAGGCCTGTATGCCAACAAAAGCGGTGTACCTCTCAACTGTAACTCAAGTCGGCCCATCAGTTCCCTGCGCGAAGATGCAACCTGCGTCAGTGATGTATTCAATCAGTCGGGCTATGAATGTGCCTACTTTGGCAAGTTACATGTAGATTATCCTACGCCCAACGACCCTCAACGTCCCGGACACTATGTAGAAGACCGTATACCGGCATGGGATGCCTATACTCCGGCAGGACGTCGTCACGGATTCAACTATTGGTATAGCTACGGTACCTTCGATGTTCACAAAGACCCACATTATTGGGACAATAACGGCAACAAACACGAACCCAAAGAATGGTCTCCTCTACACGAAGCCAGCAAAGTGATTTCTTATTTGAAAAACGAAGGGAACGTACGCGACCCGAAAAAACCGTTCTTCATTATGGTAGGAATGAATCCTCCACATAGCCCCTATCGCTCGCTTGATGATTGTATGGAAGAAGACTACAACCTATACAAAGATATTCCGTTAGACAGCTTGCTCATTCGCCCAAATGCCAACACTAAGATGGACAAAGCAGAGTGCGCCCGCTACTACTTTGCATCAGTAACTGGTGTAGACCGTGCATTCGGTCAGATTCTAGATGCTTTAAACCAACTGGGACTGGATAAAAACACCATCGTGGTGTTTGCTTCAGACCATGGAGAAACAATGTGCAGCCAAAACACCGACGACCCGAAGAACTCACCTTATTCCGAATCGATGAACGTCCCATTCTTAGTACGCTATCCAAATAAACTGAAACCACACACCGACGACCTGATGCTTTCTACTCCAGACATTATGCCTACACTGCTAGGACTTTGCGGACTGAGCGACAGCATTCCAACCGAAATACAAGGACGCGACTTCTCTAAGTTATTCTATAACCCTGAAGCCAATGTAAAACGTCCCGAATCCGCTCTCTACATCCAAAATATCGATGGTGAAAAGAACGCAGATGGACAAGTCATCACATACTTTCCTTCTTCGAGAGGTATCAAAACAGCTCGCTATACACTTGCACTGTACATTGACAGAAATAAACAGCTGACAAAAACATTACTCTTCGATGACCAAGAAGACCCCTATCAGCTAAACAATCTGTTGGTGGAAGAACATCCGGAAATCGTTAAACCCCTATACGAACAATTGGGAGCCATGCTAAAGAATATCGATGACCCGTGGTTTCAAGAAAGAATATTAGCACATATCATAAAATACGAATAAGACAGTGTTCTAACCTATCCAAGTAAAGAAAATCCCGGGATTTGTGTTCCGGGATTTTTTATAACCTCACCAATCACAAAGATTCCATAAAAAAGAGTTCATATCACAGAGCTTGCATCGCTTATCAAAGTAATAATATTGCATTGTTTGATAGTCATCATGCAATCGATTAAAAAACAGATATGTAACAAAAGCAATAAAGATCAATATTCGTCACAAGGGGGTTATACTATTATTAAATGCATTAATTCAACATATTACTTCTCCTGCGTGTAGATACTGGTCTGCTGTAATCAGAATCAAGCCTACAAACATTACAAAGATTCAAAAAAAGAGTGCCTGCACATCACCGATGCCAAGCACTCTTTCCTAAAAACAGATTACCTTAAATAACTATTTACTATAGATTATTTCTGTGTGAGGCGAACCTCAAAACTTGCAGCGTCTTTACAAGAAAACTCCAAGACAGTAACTTTTTTATCACAAGATATGACCTTGCAAACCGATGTTCCCTTCACTTCCCATGCACCATTCAACGTAACTCGCACAGGAATCACCTGACTATCATTATTAATCCACGGTCGAGAATAAATACTACGTTCCACACGCTTGCCTTGCTCATCATACAGTTCGTCTGCAAGTCCGCGATAAAGAGCCAAGTCCGGATTGGCCACCGTAAGCACTGCCTCTTTCTTATTAAGCTGATGCACCATTACCAAAGAAGCGGTATCTACTTTCTGTACCAATCCCTTAGGCAAAGCATCGGCCGTTTCAAACAAAACATAAGAGGTAACCCCTGCCTCCTCATCAAACACAATGTGTGCATTACAGTCTTGCTGCAACACTTTATAAGTTGGCTTCTTAGCAAATTTAGCCATCGCTTCACCGGTCATCTGCGGAAGAATCACATACTGATAAGCACGTCCTTTAGGAGCCTTTCCATGATTTACCGTCAGTGTCATCCAATCACCCTGAGTAGGTACCCCCTCATTCGAGACTGACTGTTGTCCTAAATGTTTTTCCAATTCTACCGGGTCACAACCTTTCACTTGAGGTACATAATAGCCTGTGTTAATATGGTCTATCCACCAATTCTTGCCTGTTCGCGGATTTTCCCAATACTTGCGAGCTTGGTCATTGAGCATAGCGACTTGAAATATAGTGGTTTCTGTTGTATAATCAGCATTCATATTTTCAATATCCGTACCTAAACACACAATCTTGTCGCCAATAAAATGGTAAGATTTGCGAGCACGAAGCGAACCATTGTACTTATCATGTTCGTGGAGTTTCATACCAAACGCACCATTCATCTTCTCTTGCGATATACCGCCTGCAAAAGCTTCATCCGAAAATAACATTTCTTCGTAACCGGAGAAGCGGTCTACATTGAGAACAATAGCCTTCAACTGTTCGATAGGCAAATGCACAGCAGTAGCACCCGGAACACGTCCCCAGTCGAAACCCGCTTCTATCCAACCCGATGTCTTTGACGATACATCATCATGGGCAGACGGAGCTGTAAACAACTGCAATGTTCCGTGTCCTAAATAACGGCCATAGATATTAACACCCCGGTAATGTTCGGCTGCCCAGAAGTAACGAGAGTGACCACGTGCCACAGCCGACCAATTGTTACGACGCTGTACATTTACACATCCATAGCCTAAATTCCAGTTACCTTGCGGATCAGTTTCAGGCTTTACGACAGTAGCCAAACGCTCTGTCATTGCTTTCTCACGACTATTAGGCACAAACGGAATATAATCCGGATTAGCATCTTCGCTCTTCACCTCATCTGTTACCAAACGCAGATATGCAGCACCCATTTCCTCATCAATGCTCCGACTCTGATCGGGCGTACCGGCCAAAGCCATCATTGCATAATGCATCGGCACCAAACGACCTTTCCCATCCGGATGACGTCCTGACATTGACCAAGGGAAGTCGTGTTTGTTACAATAGAAGCGCATGGCCATCAACACATTTTTCACAGTGTTATGTCCCAGTTCCGATACAGCAAAATCTGTACGGCTAAGCAAATAAATCATATTGGTAGCCCCATCTAGTCCACCTACGGCATAAGCCGGATAATTATTGCAATGGTGGAAAGCACCGCCATCACGTTTGAAAGAGCCTCTCAAGCCCAAAGCTGGCAGACATCCGTTATCAATCCAGCGGGAGAATGATTTTAGATACTGTACTTTCTCTGGTGAATCGTTCATCATCAGAATGCTGGCAATACGCCCGGTTGTCACCGTATTGAATGAATCCATATCCATACCCCAATACTCCGGTTTTATGAAAACCTCGTTGGCAATGGCATACCAACGCATTCCCTTCTCTGCCTCTGCCAGTTTCCCAGCCTCACGCAAAACATCTTTCATCAAGAAATAAGAGGTATAATATCCTCGGAAACTATATCCATAATGAGTGAAGTTCCCCAAACAGCTACCGTAACTCACACCTTGGTCTGTCACATGATCGTACATAGCCAGAAACATTTTCTTAAGCTCCTGTTTGTCTTTCTCGACTGTGGCATCGTTGTAGGCAACAGCAATTTTGTTCATTAGGTTAAAATACTCCCTCAGCTCCATATGTGCCTTATTGAATATATTAGGGTCATAATCGGGCACAATTCGTTCATAAGCCTCGCACGCACGACCAAAGAATACAGGCAAGCCACACACTTCTCCCTTATCATTATAAGTAATACCATAACGAGCGTATCCCTTACGGATGCTCTGCATGGTTTTCTCCGTAAGCTGAGATGGTTGATAAATGATACTTCTCAAACGGGCTTCCAACGCTTTGATATCCTCTTTCTGTTTGGCTGTAACAGTACTTTCTAAAGGAATATCAGGCTTGATACGAGAGTTTTTTAACAACACAAGCCAATGACTGGTAGTAGTTGCGTTAACAAACGGTACTTGCTCATCAGCAGTCTGATAACGATGATCCATCTTGGCAGCTGTAAGCAAATGGTCGATACACACTTCGCCTGCCTCATCCGGAGCAACGATACGAATTTCATTCATCCCTTCTTCTGGAATACCCTGCATATCACGCTCATAACACACCCATGCCGCACGCCATCCGGTATAGTTCAAACCCATCGGGAAGTGAGTGCATACTTTCCCATCCTTCAAAAATTGGAAAGTAAGAGGTTTGTCTATCGCTTTCTTGTTGTAGACCCAAACGACAAAACCTGAAAGATAAGTATCTTTCCCTGTCGGATCTTTCGGTTCGAATTTCAAATCTTTCTCTATAGAAAGGACTGCTCCTGGCTGATAATTCCAGTTAAGAGACTGCATTCCGTCTTTATAATGATCTGCAGTCAATGAAAGTTGTGAGTTCTCACTTTGAATAAAAGTCGGTATTGCATCTGACTCAAAAGAAAGCAAGCGCTCGTGCTTGACCAATTGAGCCGAAGCTAACACCGGTAAGAAAGCAGCCATCAACAGGCTCGCTCCATTTTTCATAAGGTTCAAATTCATAGCATATATGGTTTTATGCTACAAAGATGCTAAGTTTGAAACAAGTAAGCAGGAAAAATCGTACAGAAGTAGGACATTATGATACATCCCTGCTTACAGAACGCTTATTTCTCACTATCACCTTCACTTTCCGCTTCCTTCCCATTTCTATATGAGATAGGACTGACATGATAAAAGTCTTTAAAACACTTACTAAAATAACGCGAAGAACTGAATCCTACCCTATCGGATATTTCAGAAATATTCAGTTCCGGATTGTTCTTCAACAATACAGCCGCCTTCTTTAGTCGAATGGTCGAAATAAATTCATTTGGAGTTTGCCCGGTTATTCCCTTTATCTTGGCAAAAAGATTGGTACGGGCTATTCCCATCTCGCGTGCAAAAGTATTGATATTAAACTCCGTATTATCCATATATCGTTCTATCACCTCCATTGCCTTGTCCAAAATAGCCTTATCCATCACATTTGTGGCCAACATCTGTGGAGTAGCCTGTGGCTGTTTGCTGAATGCTTCCTGCAAAAGAATACGATTATTCACCAAATTGTTACAACGCGAAATAAGCAGATTGATGTTAAACGGTTTGGTCACATAGTCATCAGCTCCCAACCTCAATCCTTCCAAATTGTATTCCAAAGCAGTGCGGGCAGTAATCAATACGACAGGAATATGGCATGTATCCACATCGTTCTTGATGAGTTTACATAACTCCGTTCCCGACATCCTAGGCATCATCACATCACTAAGAACAATCTGTGGCTGTTCTTCTTTCACTTTCTCCCAACCTTCCTGTCCATCGGATGCAGTCACCACTGTATAGAAAGTAGAAAATATATTCGACAGCATCTCTTTCAGCTGTTCATTGTCTTCCACAATCAGTATTTTTACATTGTTACTTTTCACAGCCGGAACATCTGTAAGATCATGCTCACGTAAATCTACAGTCGATACAATATTCTCAGGCAACATCTTATCATTGCTTTTAGGCTCACAAATCTGGTCTGATGAAAAATGTGCATTCCCTAATTTCAACCGTACTGTAAAGGTGGTCTTTTCATGTAAAACACTATCCACCGTGATGCTACCGTGATGAAGTTCTACAATACTTTTAGCCAATGCTAGTCCGATGCCTGTCCCTGCCTGTTCATTCTTATTCTGATAGAAGCGATCAAACACTTTCGCCAAATCGTCCGAAGCAATGCCTTCTCCCGTATCACTCACTTCAAAAACAGCCTCATCATTCTTCTGATATACACGCATCGTTATGCTTTTCCCTGCACCGGTATGTTTCAATGCATTAGATACCAAGTTGTTTACCACCTTCTGCATCTGTTTCACATCTAGCCACACTTCCAGTTGGTCTGTCTCTTTTTCAAAGAAGAATTGTATCTGTTTATTGGTGGCATATTCCTTAAATATCAGATAACTTTCAGATAGGAAATTTACCAAATCATATTTCCACACTTTAAGCTTCAGGTGTCCCTGCTCGGCTTTACGGAAATCGAGCAATTCAGTAATAAGTTCTTGCAGTTGTAAACTATTCTTGTAAATACCCAAAATACGATTATATACGGTTGGAGCAAACGACTGCACCTGCAAAAGCATCTCTATATGTCCTAATATCAGCGTCAGTGGTGTACGGAACTCATGAGAAATGTTCGTAAAGAAACGCAGTTTCGACTGGTTCAGCAATTCCAAGTCTTTAATATACTTCTTCTCATATTTCAACGACTCTTGCAACTTGATGCGTCCATTATATGTTCGTATCAAGTAATACAGAATGACACAAACTACTATTATATATATAAAGTAAGCGTACCCCGTTTTATAGAAAGGCGGAAGCACTTTGATGGATAGCCTCGTTTCTGGTGTAAACGGACTATTCTTCCCTTTTACTACCAACGTATAGTTACCCGGATTCAAGTTGGTATAAGTAATAAAGTGACGGCCTTTAGCGGAAATCCATTCATTCGAGAAACCTTCTAAGCGATAAACTATTTCATCGTTATTTGCAGGAATAAAATTAGATTCTGCAAATTCCACAGTAAAGACAGAATGCTCGCTACGGAGGGTGATATGATTAGTACTACAAAGCGAAGAAGTCAAGATGCCAGTATCATCACCCACTTTCACGTCTTTACCATTGACGGTAAGACGAATCAATACGATGTTATAAGGTTTGGGAGCAAACTGCAAATCCCTTTCTTGGAATGAAACAAGCCCAGTAACCCCTCCCAAATATACCTCTCCGGTATTTGACAAGTAAAGAGCATTCTCATTGACTGCAGTCAGCGGAAAACCGTCTTCTATCGTATAATTGAAAAAACGCTTTGTATTACGATCAAAATGAGAGAAACCGCGATTAGTAATGACCAACAGGTTTCCATACCTCGATTCACATACGGCATATACACAATCACTGGCCAAGCCATTGTTCAACAAATCAAAATTATCAAACGTCTTTGTTTTAAAATCAAACAAATCCAACCCACTACCCGAAGTAGAAAACCATAGGTCGTTGTTGTGTCCTTCGTAGATGTTGTTCACATTATTGTTGCTCAAGCTCTTCTTATCGGCCGGGTCATGCCGATAATTGGTCAATTGGTTTGTTTCAAAACGATAACTGAACACACCTTCTCCTGTAACTGCAATCCACAATGTACCTTCATGATCAAACAGTACCGAAGCCACCATCCGTATCTTTCGTCCCAACTCTGTATCCTTAAACAACTGTCGACATCTTCCGTCAACCGGATTGAACAAGCAAACGCCATTCTGAGTAGCTACAACCAAACTATCTTTGTAAGGTACAATATCGCGGATAATGTCCGAAGGGATTCCTTGCGGATCATCCTTTATATATGCATAACGGGTAAATCGTCCGGTCTTCATATTCAGTTTGTTCAATCCCCCCAAATGAGTCCCTACCCAAAGTAGCTCCTTATCCGAGTCATAATATAAAGCCTTCACATTGTTTTCCGAGATGCTGTTCGGATCGGAAGAATGTTGAAACCATTGGAAAGAATTCTTCTTTCTATCATACTTATTCAATCCTCCTCCTTCCGTCGCAATCCATAGATTATGTTCCTTATCTTCTAACATGTGTCCCACAATTGGTGAACTCAATCCTTTAGATTCTTCTGTTGATGCTTCGAAACGAGTATATATTTCATATTCCGGATTGAAATAATTGACCCCACCAAAATAGGTACCAATCCATAATGTCCCTTGTGCATCTTTCACAATACGCCAGATGGATGAATGAATCAAACTCTCCGAGTTATTCAAGTCGGCTTCAAAATGCATAAACTCACCCGTTCGCTTATCGTAACGGTTCAAGCCATTGAATGTTCCAATCCACATATACCCTTCATTGTCTTCACAACAATCGCGTACAAAATCCGAACACACCCCACTCTTGTTAGCAGGGTTGTATCGGAAATTGGTCACCTCCCCATTTCTGAACCAATAGGCTCCATTAGTCCAGGTTCCAATCCATATTCCCTTTTCACTATCTTCATAAATATTCGTCACATTAGCCTTTTCTACCGGATGATCCAATATCTTCCGAGTCTTTGGATCAAACCGATAAACGCCTTCATTAGTTGTCCCTATCCAGAATATGTCATTCGAATCGTGTAACATACAGAAAATACAAGCTTGTTTGTCTGGAAGTTCATAATACAGACTAACTTCCCGGGTCTTCGGATCAAAGAACTTAATTTTAGAGCCTTGGCAAATATACAATCCATCATCATAATAGATTGCACTTACATCCCCTTCCTCCAACGTTGTAAATTTCTCCTTTCGGAAATCAAATTCGGTCACACCTTCGGTGCAATTCAAATAAATACGCCCATCCTTATTTCCTTCAAGTCGCAACACTGTATTGCAAAAAAGGCTATTCGGATTGTCTTTCTGCTGTTTGAATGTCCGGATGTCGTTCCCATTATATCTGCACAAACCATCGCGCGTAGCAATCCATACAAATCCGCGTTCGTCAATATATATATCATTCACGCTTATTTGAGACAACCCATCATCTGTCGTCAAATGCCGAAAAGTAAAATCTTGTGCAAAAAGCGACTGTGCAAAAATCCAAAAGATTCCTGCCAAAAGGAAAGAAAAATGACACGTTTTCAAATTATTCATTCTTTTATATTAACACTAAGACACTACAAATATAATAAATTCGAAACATATACAAAGAAAAATCAACAAAATCAGCTCCTTCCCCACACTCCACCTTGCTTCAGATAGGCATAACCAAACCTGCATTGCAAACACTTACGACGGTCACAATATTCTTTTTTAAGCTGAATCAGTGCTTGCGAATCGGCAGCACTCTCTACCTTCAGTCCTAACTCCTGCCACAATCGGATAATCTGGTTATTCTCAGGTTTAATAGCTTCCAGATAACGCAAAGCACAAGCCTGCATACGTTCATCGGCCTTAAACTGCCCATAAGCATAAAGAAAAGGAACCACCGTATTGATGACAATAAGTGAAAGTGAGCTATCGCTCAAATGTTTTGCCCGCCGAGGAGATGCCACTCCAAACCGATAATGGGTTTCCCAATAAGATGACACCTGTGTACGAAACAACTCTTTCAGTTCAGGAAGGGTCTGCGCCTCAGCAGCACACGACAACAAAGCACGCTTCCGATGATAAAGTCCGGCTAATTGTGCTATACGTACATGCGGAAAGTTATCGGGACGTAAACGAAGAAAGCGCCACGCCGTGGCATCAATAGGTTGCAAAGCAAACATATGCCGCAAATATTGATATTCTTGCTGAAGCCGGGCATAATACTCATCGGCCAACTCATCTCCTTCCAATAGTCCGGCCTGTCCAAAGAAAAACGCTTCTGTCTGCAACAAATCATCCCGATGCTTATCTACCGCTCGAAAAGGAATACTACCTGCCCAACGTTCAAAGGCATCGCCATTCAGTCCAAATCCAAAATTACGGGCTAAGGTCACAAAAAAAGCATCTTCCCAATTGCCATCACACCGCTTCAACCGATCTGTTGCCTGACGAGCTTTCTGCTCCAAACGTTCTGTCTGCAAAGCTGCCATCCATGCATGAACAGTCAGCCCCGATAAAGTAGGAATAACAGCATGACACCTCGGATAGCGGTCTGTACGTTGCAATTCAGCATAACGAGCACGTACTGTATCCGGGCAAGACAGTACCAGCTGCGGAATCCTACTTCCATCTGCACGAGTCACCACATAGTCGGCTTCTTCTACAACATGCAAAATCACCGTATCGTAAGCCTCATTGTCGGCATGTCCATGACGTTCCCAATCCGAAGCATGCACATGTACTTCCACGTTTCCTACCCACAACGTATCATCTATACGCAGCTTTGCATTAAAGAAATCAGGCCCGGCATCGGTATTCTGCAATCCAACATCAATCACTTCAACCAATTGTCCTTCTGTAGTGGTCAATGCGCCAAGTGGGAACAAACGATGTTTCCAGACATAATGCAACAGTTCTTCCATATCCATTCGTATGATAAATTGTGCCAAAGATAGAAATTTATTACCCAATCCTCTCATCTTTTACATCCTAAAAGTAAGAATATATCGCAAGTTCTCTGTATTTTTGCTTCCGCAAACCAAACGATTCGTAAGCAGATGAAGCATAAACATTTTCTTCTCATCATCCTATATCTATTTGCCGGTTTAAGCAGTGCCTGCGCGCAAATGGATTCTTTACTATTTCATCAAGACACACACATTGACCCTTATGCCAAAGGGGAACTTCGTTTCTTGTTGGACGACATCAACTTTGCACGCGACAATGAATATAAAGGACGATACGTAAAAGGATATACTTTACCTGGATTTTGGCTACAACCCACACTTAGCTTTCAGCCTCTCCACAACTTGAAATTAGAAGCCGGTGTCTACCTGCTTCGCTATTGGGGTGCCAACAAATATCCGAACCTAAACTATACCGATATTGTGGAGTGGAAAGGGAATCAGACTCAACGCGGGTTTCATTGTCTGCCCGTATTTCGAGTACAATTCAGCCTGACACGCAATTTTGACATTCTATTCGGCACCCTCTATGGTAAAAACATACACGGACTGGTTGAGCCACTGTACAATCCGGAAATGGGACTGACCTGCGACCCTGAAGCCGGAATTCAGATGCGTTGGCACTGCCGTCCGGTCGACCTCGATGCATGGATTAACTGGGAAAGTTTCATCTTCCGGGCTGATACACATCAAGAATCTTTCACCTTCGGATTATCCACACGCCTCCGTGCCAATGCTCCTCAAGCCCGGACTCATATTTATTTTCCATTACAAGGCCTGTTTCAACACCGAGGAGGAGAAATCAATCCGAATGCAGAATCGCGCGAAGTCAAGACTTGGCTAAACGCAGCCGGAGGTATAGGTATTGAGATCCATCCTAAAAACAGAATCCTCACTCAAGTAAATTTAGAAACCGTTGCTACCTATTTCGGTCAACAGAAAGGTAGCATGTTCCTTTTTGATAAAGGGTATGGTATCTATGCAAAAGCCGCAGCTCAGGTTTGGCGTTTTCGTGCCCAAGCCGGTTACGCTTGGTGTCATAATTTTATCACCATCAATGGAAACCCTCTATTCGGAGCTACCAGCATTGAGCAGAAAGGACTCATATTCCATAATCCACACATGCTTACCGGTCGATTAGAATATGCACAACCTATCGGCAAAGGCTTTGCTTGGGGCATCCATGCCGATGCCTATCATCACTTCAGCTGTCAAGCTTATTCTGCTCAAGAAGGATGGCACACCGAGCCAAGCGGTCTGAGTTTTGCTGCCGGAATCTACCTGCGCGTCTATTTCAATAAGCTCATCAAACGCTTTTAAATAAAAAAGGAGAAAAACAAGAAGATAAACTGACCTATTTTTTATACTTTTGTCCCAAATAGCAAAACAAATACCCTAACAGATATGAAATTAGCATTGATTGGTTATGGAAAGATGGGTAAAGAAATTGAAAAAATCGCCCTGTCCAGAGGCCACCAGATAGTAAGCATCATTGATGTAAACAACCAAGAAGAATTTCAGTCCGAAGCATTCCGTTCGGCCGATGTTGCCATCGAATTCACATCACCTGTTTCTGCCTACTCCAATTATCTTAAAGCATTCGATGCCGGTGTAAAAGTGGTTTCAGGTAGTACAGGATGGTTAGAACAGCACGGTGAAGAAATCCGTCAGCTCTGTGCACAGAATGGAAAAACATTGTTTTGGTCTTCCAACTTCAGTCTTGGAGTTGCCATTTTCTCAGCTGTAAACCGCTACTTGGCACAGATTATGAACCAGTTCCCCAGCTACGACGTGTCAATGTCGGAAACACACCACATCCATAAGCTTGATGCTCCAAGTGGCACTGCCATCACCTTGGCAGAAGATATCTTAGCCAAATTAGACCGCAAAAGTCGTTGGGTAAAAGAAGAAGCACATACAGCCGATGAATTACCAATCCACAGCATTCGCGAAGGTGAAGTTCCCGGCATCCATAGCATCCGTTACGACTCCGAGGCCGACAGTATCACCATTACTCACGATGCCAAAAACCGTAAAGGGTTTGCTCTCGGTGCCGTGCTGGCTGCCGAATATACTTGCTCTCACCAAGGATTCCTCGGCATGAGCGATTTATTTAATTTCTAAACTATCACTTAGCAATTTACAATTATGGATTCCAATAAAAAAAGATGGATACGCTTTGGTATCGTACTCGCTTTATACCTGATTTTCCTAGTCTGGGTTCGTAGCTGGTTGGGTTTAGTTGTCGTACCTTTCATCTTCGATGCCTACATCACAAAAAAAATTCCTTGGTACTTTTGGAAAGAAGCTAAAAACAAGACAGTACGCACCGTCATGAGTTGGGTCGATGCTATCGTATTCGCCCTCGTTGCTGTTTATTTCGTCAACATCTATTTTTTCCAAAACTACCAGATACCTACTTCTTCTTTGGAAAAATCATTATTAGTGGGCGACTTCTTATTTGTCAGTAAGATGAGCTACGGCCCTCGTGTCCCCAATACTCCGCTTGCTATGCCTCTTACACAACACACCCTTCCTGTGTTCAATACAAAATCGTATTTGGAATGGCCACAATGGGACTACAAACGAGTAAAAGGATTTGGAAAAGTCAAAGAAGGCGACATCGTGGTGTTCAACTTCCCGGCTGGAGATACTGTTGCCACAGCTCCCAATTATCAAGCCATCGATTTCTATAGTCTATGCCATAGCATCGGTCAGAGCATTTACTCCAATCCTGTGGATTTAAGCAGCATGACTCGCAAACAGCAAAGTCAGGTATTCAATCTCTACTACCAAGCCGGTCGTCAGGAAGTCATGAAGAATCCGCAAATCTATGGAAAAGTAGTAGTTCGTCCGGTAGACCGCCGTGAAAACTATGTGAAACGCTGCGTAGGTCTCCCCGGTGATACCTTGCAAATCAAAGACTGTATTATCTACCTCAATGGAGAAGCACAAAAACAACCGGAGAATGTACAGTTCAACTATTTGATAACAACAACCGGTCGTCCTATTCCTCATGAACTGTTGCGCGAACTGGGTATAAGCGATGACGATAGTCACCAACACAATCCGGAATGCACATTATACCTAATGCCCTTGACTCAAAAAGCACACGATGCTCTTTTGGCACGCAAGGACCTCATTGCCGATATCCGCATGGAA
Organism: Bacteroides sp.; assembly: GCA_019417975.1. GTDB lineage: Bacteria > Bacteroidota > Bacteroidia > Bacteroidales > Bacteroidaceae > DYCT01. The sequence continues at coordinate 2,337 of DYCT01000006.1, read as the reverse complement.
CCGGAACAAGGAGGCTTTCTGTATCCGCTCAACCTATATACCGGATGGGACCGCAATAATTACGGACCGATATGGATTCCCAAACGTGGAGAAACAATCCGGCTGACTGCCGACAATCTGCCTATCTACGAACGCCCTATCCGCGCTTACGAAGGCAACACATTGGAGATAAAAGACGATGTCATCTACATCAATGGACAGCGTACCGAAAGCTATACATTCAAAATGGACTATTATTGGATGATGGGCGACAACCGCCACAATTCGGCCGACTCACGCTACTGGGGATTTGTTCCCGAAGACCATGTAGTAGGTAAACCATTGGTTGTATGGCTTTCACTTGATAAAGACAGAAACTGGTTCGATGGTAAAATCCGTTGGAACCGTCTATTCAAATGGGTAGACAATATCCGATAATCCGAATGTTCCCTTTATTACAGAAGCTAATACTGCATGAAACAAACGACTTGGTTTTGGACAAAAGCATTTATCTTGGCCTTCGGTATTGTGATGATGGTACGCACCTTTGCATTCATCTCCTGCACAATTCCGTTTACAGGCATGGAGAATACCTTGTTTCAAGGCGACCGAGTCATCGTTGACCGCTGGTCGTATGGTTACCGTACCCCATTGAACAGCCTTTTCGGCTATCATCGCTGGGGAAGTCGAGAAGCTGCACGCGACCAGATAGCGGTATTCAATACTCCGGCTCCACACGACAACAGTCAGGCCATCGACCGCCGTGATGTATTCATTTGTCGCTGTGCAGGACTCCCAGGCGACACACTGATGCTTGACAACCAACTCAACCTGACTCAACAAGCTATCCAAAGTCCGGATTTCAAATCGCTGTACACCTATCCGAGTCAGACAGAAGACCTCTTGCTAAACACCATGCAGCAATTGGGCATCTGCCCCAACGAGCTCATCGGCTATCAAGACAGCTCATACATCAGAAGTCTGAGCCATTACGAGGCCTACCTTATCCGCCAAGCGACAGGGAAGGCCATCCGTTTGACTCCCCTTCAACCCACCAACGAACACATCCATCCGTTCATCGTTCCTAAACAAGGATGCAGTGTACGTGTCTACCCCTGGAACATCCATCTATTGGCAGAAACCATCCGACGCCATGAAGGGAAGCAGGTTGAAATCCGACACGACACCCTATACGTAAATGGACAAAAAGCCTTTTCTTACTTGTTTCACCAAGATTATTACTGGATGGTATCCAATAATTCTGCCAACATAAACGACTCACGCCGCTTCGGATTCGTCCCCGCCAGTCACTTAATTGGTCGGGCTCGACTCGTATGGTTTTCAAAAGACCCAACCGAAGACTGGCTACACGGTTACCGCTGGCAACGTTTTTTCCATATTATCAAATAATGAAAGAATCAACCGTCTACCTCAGCTCTGCCTATTTGGCTCCCATACAATATTATGTACACTTGTATGCCCACAAACAGTGTCTGATAGAACAATACGAAAACTACACCAAACAAACCTATCGCAACCGCTGCCTCATCGCAGCAGCCGATGGCCCATTGGCTTTAACAATCCCTACCGAACGCCCACAAGAAAGCAAATGCCTGATGCGCGACATCCGCATTTCCGACCATGGCAAATGGCGTCACTTACATTGGAACGCATTAGAGTCGGCTTATCGTACCAGCCCTTACTTTGAATATTATGCTGATGATTTCCGTCCGTTCTACGAACAGAAATACACTTTCCTAATGGACTTTAACGAGCGTTTGTGCGACCTTATCTGTACGTTGCTCGATTTCCAACCCAACTTAGGTCGTACAAATGATTACAAAACCGATTAAGAAAGAATATACGGACGACAACCTTTTTCATCCCATTCCCTACTATCAGGTATTCCAAGAAAAACACGGTTTCCTACCAAATCTCAGCATCGTGGATTTGCTGTTCAACATGGGTCCGGAAGGCTTGTTAATCCTGCGCGACAGTATGAATCCTTTGAACAAATAATCTACATCTGCCGATAAATTTTCCACCTTTCTCGGATTATTTAAGTTTATTCTTACACATCCGATAAAAAGAAAAAGCCGACTTTTGCCTTGTTCCTAAATCGTTGTAAACGAAAGAGGAACAACGTATTTATAATGCTTTTAATTTCTATTTATCATGAAAAGGAAAAAACTTTTCGGGCTGTTAGCTATCAGTCTGCTGGCAAGTTACCCTACCACCGCACAAAACTATATATCTAAAGTTTGGGTAGCCGACCAAGGAAACGGCACTTATAAAAATCCCATTTTATATGCCGACTACTCCGACCCGGATGCCTGTCGTGTAGGAAATGATTACTAC
>DYCT01000059.1 GCA_019417975.1 Bacteroides sp. | reverse complement strand
AAGTTAAATTATAGTGTTGCGGAATTAAGGACATAATGACATTAAAAGATCAGGCTTTTACAAGTGTGTTTTGGAGTGCAGTAGAGCGTTTCTCGGTACAAGGCGGTCAGATTATAATTGAGATTGTCTTGGCTCGGTTGCTTTTGCCTGATGATTATGGTTTGATAGCTATCTTGGGCGTTTTTTTAGCTATTGCGCAAACTTTTATAGATGGAGGTTTTTCCAATGCATTGATTCAAAAGAAGGATAGAAATGATGTAGATTATTCTACAATCTTGTATTTCAATGTATTTGTGGCACTGCTCTCGTATTTGCTTTTGCTTGTATCAGCCCCTTCGATAGCTTCTTTTTACAATGAACCGCAACTCATTCCTGTAGCTCGGATTATCGGCTTGAATTTGATTGTCTGTGCTTTGTCGATTGTACAACGTACGAAATTGATGATTGCTTTGGATTTTAAAAGACAAGCCATGATTTCATTCACTTCTATCTTGTTAAGTGGAGCTTGTAGTATTTTTCTGGCATACAATGGCTGGGGAGTATGGGCACTGGTATGGCAAGTGTTGATTAATAATTGCTGTATATCTTTGTTGTTGTGGTTTTCCTCTTCTTGGAAACCCTTGTTTGTCTTTTCTATAACTTCTTTTAAGTCTCTGTTCCCATATGGGATGCGATTGTTGTTGGCAAGTCTGATGCAGACCATTTACCTTAATTTGTATACGATTGTGATAGGAAAGAAGTTTTCACCTCAGGTGCTTGGCTATTATAATCGGGCCAATGTGCTTTCGCAAGTTCCGTCGTATAAGCTGACAGAGATTATGACGAACGCAATGTTCCCGATTCAGTGTAAAATTCAGGACGATGATGAAAAACTGAGTACCAGCTTTATCAGCTATTTGCGTATGTCCTGTTTTATTATTTTCCCATTGACATTAGGACTTTCTGCTTTGGCTGCTCCGGTAGTAGAATTAGTGCTGACTGCTAAATGGTTGGCTATGGTGCCATTGTTACAATTGCTTTGTTTCGCTTACATGTGGACACCTGTTATGGCATTGAATCATAATTTGTTGAAGGTAAAAGGACGTATGGATTATTTTTTGCGGGCAGAGATTATTAAGAAAGTAGTAGCCGTTACTATACTGGTTTTATCATTGATGGGTGGAATAAAGATGCTTTGTGCAGGCCTCATTCTTTATTCGTTTGCTGATATATTTATTATTACCCGTTATTCATCGCGTGTAGTTAGTGTGACTTTAATGAGGCAGATTCGAGAACTTTTTGGTATATTTGCCATTTCTTTAAGTATGGCTATTTTAGTCTATTGTGTTCAGCTATTTATTTCGTCTGTGATTTTGAAAATTGCAGTTGGAATATTGGTGGGCATGATTTATTATGTGGGCATGGCATATATGTGTAAGATGAAAGAGCTCGATGTCTTGTGGAATAAATTTATAAAAAGGTAAGTATGGATTTTGTAATGATATGGGTGGATGGAAATGACCCTGAATGGAAAAGCCAATTTAATAAATATAAAAACCAGGGTGGGGATAAGCGAGAAACCTGCTTTCGTGATTGGAAAAATCTGCGTTATTGGTTCAGAGGCGTAGAGAAATTTGCTCCGTGGGTAGACAATGTGTATTTTGTGACATGCGGACATTACCCGGATTGGTTGAACCTGGATTGCCCTAAATTACATTTTGTACGACATGACGAATTTATTCCGCAAGAGTATCTACCTACTTTCAGCGCCAATACAATAGAACTGAATCTGCATCGTATCAAAGGCTTATCGGACGAATTTGTTTATTTCAACGATGATTTGTTTCTTGTAAATCATATCAAGCCTACTCGTTTCTTTAAAAATGGAGTGCCGTGCGACATGGCTGTGCTGAATGCTTTGTCGGGTGGAGGAATCGGACACATGATTCAGAATGATGTGGAAACCATTAATCAACATTGTTCGAAGAGAGAAGTGTTGAAGTCGAATTTTTTTAAATGGTTCTCTTTGAAATACGGCTCTTATTTGTTGCGTACGTTGTTCCTTTTACCTTGGCCTCGGTTTACAGGATTTGTAGACCCTCATTTCCCGAACCCATTTTGTAAGAAGACGTATGAAGAAATGTGGGAGATGGAGCCGGTCTTGTTACATAAGACCTGTTCATCTCGTTTTCGTACCTCAGACGATGTCAACCAATATCTGATGCGTTATTGGCAATTAGTGAAAGGAGAGTTCATACCGCTGAATGTATTTAACGATTCGTTGTATATGAGTATTAACGATGAGTCTATATCCGAAATCAAACAGATGATAGAAAGCCAGAAAAAAGCAATTTTGGTGTTGAATGATGACGGCGTATCAGATTTCGATTATGCACAGCGCGCTATTAATGAAAGTTTTGAAAAAATATTACCCGATAAATCGTGCTTTGAAAAGTAATGCTATGGAACAGAGAATACCTAAAATAATCCATTACGTGTGGATGGGGAGAGGGCAGAAAAATGAACTGTTCAACAAATGTTATGAAAGTTGGAAGAAGTATCTTCCTGAATATGAGATAATAGAATGGAACGAAGATAATTTTGATATTAATTGCAATCTGTATGTAAAGCAGGCTTATGAATGCAAGAAATGGGCATTTGTATCGGACTACGTGCGCTTGTATGCAGTTTATACCATGGGAGGTGTCTATATGGATACCGACGTAGAGGTGTTGAAGCCACTCGACCGTTTTTTGGAACACGGAGCTTTCAGTGGATTTGAGAGTGAGGTAGATATTTCTACCGGCATTATGGCAGGCGAGAAAGGGCATCCTTGGTTCAGAGATTTGTTGGCATACTATGACAATCGCCCGTTTGTGAATGAAAAAGGAGAGATGGATATGACGACCAATGTCACCTCCATCACAAATATTACATGCGAGAAATACGGACTCAAGCGAAACGGACAGTTGCAGACATTAGCAAACGACTTGGTGCTCTATCCGAAGCGAGTATTCTGTCCGCTCGATTATATTAAGTATCGTGGAAGTCAGAAGAAGATAACTGAAGAAACATATACCATACATCATTTCGCCGGTTCTTGGGAAGAAGGAACCACTTTACGTTATAAGATATTGGAACTCTTAGGCGAAAATATTGTGAATAAGTTGCGTGCAATACGTAGATGTTTGAAAGGAGAAAAAATATGATAAAGGTTTTGAGTGTGTTTGGTACACGTCCGGAAGCCATTAAGATGGCTCCGTTGGTGAAAGCCCTTGAAAAGGCACAAGGAGTAGAATCGGTTGTATGTGTAACCGGACAGCATCGCGAAATGTTAGATCAAGTTCTGACTTTGTTTGGAATTGTGCCCGATTTTGACTTGAACATTATGAAGCAAGGGCAGGATTTGTATGATGTGACTTCAAAAGTGCTTTTAGGCTTACGTGATGTGCTGAAGGAAGTCAAGCCGTCTATCGTACTGGTGCATGGTGATACATCTACTTCTACTGCGGCTGCTTTAGCTGCTTTTTATCAGCAAATACCTGTAGGACATGTTGAGGCAGGTTTGCGTACTTTTGATATATACAGTCCTTGGCCGGAAGAAATGAACCGATTGATTACCGGACGTATTGCGACTCATCATTTTTCTCCGACTACTCTCAGTCGTGATAATCTTTTGCGTGAAGGTATTTAAGACAATCGTATCATCGTAACTGGAAATACGGTAATCGATGCTTTGCACATGGTGGTGGACCGCATCAAGACTGATGCAAATCTGAATCAGGAAATCCAGCAAAGTTTGAAAACAATGGGATACGATGTCGACCGTTTGTCCGATGGACGTCGGTTGGTACTTATTACCGGTCACCGAAGAGAGAATTTCGGCGATGGATTTATGCATATCTGTTCAGCTATACAAACTTTGTCTAAGAAATACCCGAATGTTGATTTCGTATATCCGATGCATCTGAATCCGAATGTAAGACGACCTATCCAGCAAGTATTTGGTCATGAAGAACATCCGAATGTATTCTTTATTGAACCGTTGGAATATTTGACTTTTGTTTATTTAATGGAGAAATCGGCTATTGTACTGACCGATAGTGGTGGCATTCAGGAAGAAGCACCTGGCTTAGGAAAGCCCGTTTTAGTGATGCGCGATACCACGGAACGTCCTGAGGCTGTGGATGCTGGTACTGTGAAATTGGTAGGTACAGATTTTGATAAAATCGTATCAGAAGTTTCTGAGTTGTTGGATAACGAAGAAAGTTATTTGAAGATGAGTAAGTCTGTCAATCCGTATGGTGATGGAAAAGCTTGTGAACGCATTGTGACTTATTTGTGTGAAAAATTAGCTTGATATCTATAATTGTTGGGTGTAGAAAATAGGGATAAGCATAATGATAGAAAAGAATGAAATGGTTGTTTCTTTCTGTGTTATAGCATTGAATGCAGAATTTACCTTGCCAAGACTTTTTGCAGATTTAGAGAAACAAACTTATCCACATAGATTGATTGAAGTAGTATTGGTTGATAGCAATTCGACGGATAATACAGAAGCTGTTATGCGAGAATTTGCTGCATCAGCATCAGCTTTTAAGAATGTGATTATTTCGAAGAATCCTAAGCGTACATTGCCTTGCGGATGGAATGTCGCCTTAAAAGAACTTTCAGGAGATGTTGTCTTGAGGGTTGATGCGCATACGACACTTCCGGAAGATTTCATCCAGAAGAATGTTGATTGTATTCAGCATGGAGAGAATATATGTGGAGGAAGAGTTATTAGTTTACAGCCCGATGAAACGATGTGGGGGCAAATGCTGTTGGCAGCGGAGAATTCTATGTTTGGTGGAGGATTTGCTGTTTTCCGTAGAAGTTTGAAACCACAGTATACATCTACGTTGGCTTTTGCTGCTTATCGTAAGAGCGTGTTTGATAAGGTCGGGTTTTATAATGAGAATTTGGCACGGACAGAAGATAATGAGATGCATTACCGGATGCGACAAGCCGGATTCAAATTTTATTTAGAACCCTCTATCGTATCCTATCGCTATTCTCGTAGCTCTTTGTGTAAGTTGTTAAAACAGAAATTTCTTAATGGATATTGGATTGGACTTACCTTAAGTGTTTGTCCTTATTGCTTTTCGCTTTTTCATTTTGCTCCGTTATTTTTGCTTTTGGCCTTTATTGCTTTTGGGGTTTTGGCTTTGACTGGCTTTGTAGTGTCTTTGCTGTTGCTGACCTGTGTGTATGTAGGATGTACATTGCTTATGTCTTTGGCAAATTTGTTCAGTGGAAAATGGAATGGATATAAGCTGTTATTGCCTTTTATATTCATTGCATTACATTTCGCTTATGGAATAGGTACATTAAAAGGAATTATATCAATCCCATTTTGGAAGCGGCGTATGGATAAGATTCGTTAGCCAAGTTGCTTTTGTGAAATCGAAAACTTGGATGATATAGTAGGAAATAAAAATAATTTGTGATAATTTTGCAGAGCTTACTAGCCTGTTGTTATATAGAATTAATTAGATTAGGGTTATGAAAATACCATTTTCTCCACCTTATATAGATGAGGCGGTTATTGATGAGGTTGTAGATTCGTTAAAGTCTGGTTGGATTACAACCGGTCCGAAAGTGAAGGCGTTGGAGGAAGAAATAAAGCTTTTCTCCGGAGCACGGTCGGTGCTTTGTGTCAATTCATGGACTTCGGGCGCGATTATGATGCTTCGTTGGATGGGAGTGAATGCAGATGACGAAGTGATTGTACCGGCTTATACATACAGTGCTACAGCATTGGCGGTGCTTCATGCCGGAGCAAAACCCGTGATGGTGGATTCTGGTACTGATTTCAATATTTCGGTTGAAGCTATTCGTAAGGCTATCACACCTCGTACGAAAGCGATTATTCCGGTAGATATTGCCGGCTTCCCTTGCGATTACGACCGTATTATGGCATTGGTGCAAGAACCGGAGATAAAAAATATGTTTGTTCCGTCGTCACCGGTACAGGAGAAGTTAGGGCGTATTTTGGTTTTGAACGATGCTGCTCATTCGTTGGGTGCACGTTACAGTGCAGAGAAACGAACCGGTTGTGAAACAGATGTCGCTATTTTCTCACTGCATGCGGTGAAGAATGTGACGACTGCCGAGGGAGGTGCTATCTGTTTGAATCTGCCGAAGCCGTTCGACAATGAAGAACTTTATGCCGAATTGCGCATGATGAGCTTAAACTGCCAGACCAAAGATGCTTTCTCTAAATCAAAGGCCGGTGGATGGCGTTACGATATTGTCGGATTTGGTATGAAGATTAATATGGCCGATGTAAATGCAGCTATCGGGTTGGCACAAATTCGGGAGTATCCGAAACTGTTGCAGGAACGTAAGCGCGTCTTTCAAACCTATTCGGAAGCATTGGGCTCTTGCGATTGGGCCATTCTTCCTCCATCGTGTGTGGACGGAAAAGAAAGTTCCTATCATATCTATGCGTTGCGTATTAAGGACTGTACCGAAGCACAGCGCGATGCGATGATTGAGGCTATTGCCGAAGAAGAGGTGGCTGTCAACGTTCACTTCATCCCGATGCCGATGCTTTCTTTCTTCAAAAATATGGGCTATTCGATAGAGGCTTATCCGCAGGCGTATGCGAACTATGCTTGTGAGATTTCGTTACCTATTTATCCGCAGCTGACAGACGAGATGGCTCACCAAGTTATTGAGGCTGTGAAAGCAGCGTATACTAAAGTGTTTGGAAGCTGATGAAACGACTGTTCGATATGCTGGCAAGTGGGATAGGATTGATTGTTCTGTCTCCCTTGTTCTTGATATTAGCCGTGTGGATTAAGCTGGACTCGAAAGGACCGGTATTTTATAAACAAGTGCGAGTAGGGCGGGGCAACAAGGATTTCTATTTGTATAAGTTTCGCTCAATGCGAGTAGGGGCCGACAAGAAGGGGTTGATAACCGTGGGAGGTCGCGATTCGCGTGTCACCCGGTCGGGCTATTACATTCGCAAGTATAAATTCGATGAGCTGCCACAGCTGATAAATGTTTTCCGAGGAGATATGAGCCTGGTAGGGCCGAGACCCGAAGTGCGTAAGTATGTGGATATGTACACCCCGGAGCAAATGGAGGTGTTGACCGTCCGTCCGGGCATTACCGATATGGCTTCTATTTGTTATCGGAATGAAAATGAGCTGTTGGCGCAAGTGGATGACCCCGAAAAGTATTACATTGAGGTAGTGATGCCCGATAAACTACGCATCAATCTGGAGTATGTACATTCGCATTCATTTCTGAATGACATCAAGCTGATATTTAAAACATTCAAGGCGATTGTGGAATAAGAGTTGCTCCTTTATTCTGCAACCGCCTTTTTCTATTCCTTTTCAAGTAGCTTGCGCGACTCTGAGTTTAGAACTTCTCAAAGACCAGTCGGTGGTCTGTCGATTGCAAAATCATTTTGTTTCCTGTTAATTTCTCAATGCCAAAGCGGGCGCTTGTCCCCGAAAAGCCAAACGGAGCAAGCTGTTCGGCAGTGGCAGGTATCTCTTCTTCGCGGTATATCCATGTATGAAATCCGGAGAGAATAAGCGAGTCGGGCGTATACAGAAAACGTCCTAAGTAAAGTTCGTTGGTCTTTTCCGGAGTGCAGCTGTTTTCTATCTTACTCAGTTTGATAAGGTTGAGCTGGATGCTGTAGAATATCCCATCGGGACGAGTGGTATTCATTTGGTTGTCGGTCAGTTCTTGCAGCTTCCACATGCCGTCCAGACGACCGTTGATGGGTAGCTTTTCGCACGAGGTAAGGACCAACAACAGCAACGCTATGTAGATAAAGTTTCTTTTCATAATCGGTTAATATGTTTTTTTACTGAGTAATCCTTCTTTGCGTACAGTGAGCATCGCTCCTGCACTTTTGCCTATCAGTTTTCCGCCATCGGCTGCTGCCGAGAGGGTGAACTGCCATCCCGAAAGTTTCCGCTGAGGCGAATAAGTGACCTCTGCCAGCACATTGATGTTTTTCTGCTGTTCGGGTAGCGGGTCGAAGTAAGTACCCCAGTGGCGTGCATAGCTGAGCAGAGCACGGTATTTCCATTCGTTGCTTGGTCGTCCCGACACACCCAGATGATGAGCTTTCATGCGGTTGCTTTTGAAGATGATGAGGCCATTGTCGGTATATAAGGGAGAAACAATTAGTGGGTTTCCGATACTCATTCCCCAGTGTTGCCATCCGGTATAGATGGAGTGGTTGTAATAATCGTCTATCGCGCTGATTTGGTCGGGGAATACAGGGGTGCTATCGTGGAAAATCGGACCAGACTGGTCGCGTGTGCCTATATATTCGTAGACCACGGACTCCACAATTCTGTTTTGGGGCAATGTGATTTCCACTCCAGCCAGACAGTCTTTCCAACCATATTCACCAAACATCATCGACTGGTCTTCGAAGAAATGGTCGTAGTAGGCACGGATTTTCCATTGGGGAAATTTATATGATAAAGAAAACATCCAACTACCCAAATGGTTACCATAGATATTGCTCTGTTCGCCTAAAGGTGTTTCAGAATCTCCTGTCGAAGGGATAAACGCTTTGAAGAAAGCTTTTGGTCCGTGTGGCATACGGGTTGTTGTCCCATTTTGGAACGATTTTCCGCCAAACTGTGTCTCCATTTGCAGTCCGCCTTCGAAGACGAGTGGGAATCGCGCTTCGTTACCTATCTTGGCAAAGAGCGCTTTCGAGTGATAGAGTACGTTTTTGGTATGTTTGTAATCTTTGGAGCCGATAAAATCCGTTTGCCAATTGTCGTCAGTAAACATGCCGTAGGCGATGTACCCTTTGATGGAGAATATTTTTTTCTTGTCCAATGCCAGATATTCGGGGATGCCGATGCGTGCTTGTGGGATGGGGCGGGCATTGTTCGAGAAAGTCATGCCTCCGCTGCTGAGTTCTTGGTTTTTCATTTCCATCAATCGTTCTTTGCTACCGATGCTTAGTTCAGCCCAATGATAATGGAGGTCGAAGTAAGCCTGATGGATTACAAAAGGAGAAGTGAAGCGGTAGGCAGCTGCCAAATCCACTCCGAAGCGGTATGAAAATGGATTTTCGTCGTAAGGGCGGAAAATGCCGGCGCGTAAGTAACCATTGTTTTTTTCGACCGACGAAAGTCCGTAGCGGTTTGCGTTGAGCCATAGCGGTGTGTGTTTTCCTCCGCTAAAGCCGGTGTTAGCTTCGACCGCGTAATACATTCCTTTTACGAATTGGGCTTGTAGTGCCGTCAAGGGCAGGCAGAACAAGAGTCCCAACAGGCTGAGTTTTTTCAGATGCATAAGTGTATCAAATTGTTTGGCACAAAGATACAGATTTAATTGGAAATGTAAGGGACTACTGGGTGAATCTTCGTGTTTTGCGTCTCCTATATAAATAAGGTGTAAGGGCGGTTTTTGTGATGTATTTTAGGTTGCAAATGCCGGGGTTTGGAAGCATTAAAAAGATGTGGAAAAGGTCATTTTTTAACTCCTTGTTTTAGAGCCCTATAGGAT
>DYCT01000058.1:4331-9543 GCA_019417975.1 Bacteroides sp. | reverse complement strand
TATTAATGGTCATGTTGACTGTAAATTTTACAGCTTGTAGCGATGATGAAGAACAGACAATCATTGACCAAGCCAACCTTATAGGTAAATGGCAGTCCACTTGGGAGAAGATTCACAAAGTGGAGAATGGCAAGGAAGTGGTTACCTCTGATGAAGCCTACACCAATGGCTTAAGAGAGTTCAAAGCTGACGGTACTTGCACAGAAGGCTATGCGGACGGTGGATATACAGAAACAAGTCGCTGGTCTTTGAAAGGTAATAAACTGACTATCTCTTACGATGATGGCTATTCAGATGTTCTTACCGTCAATGAACTTACAGCTACCAAGTTGGTACTTGCCCTTGAAGATTGGGACACAATGGATGATGGCAGCGAGGAATTGGACGATATTACAACAACCACTTACAAGAAGATTGACTAATTAACAAACTTATTTAAGGCAGAGCAGCATTTGAGGGAACTCTTATGCTACTCACTTCTATAACTATTTCATAAATACAAAATAAACAGCCAATATCAAGCAAATAAAGGCAGCTATATGATTCCAGTGCAAAGCTTCACCTTTAAAGAATACAGTTGTAAAAACTGTGAATATAATAAGAGTTATTACTTCTTGAAGAACTTTCAACTGCATCAATGAAAATGGTCCTCCATTACCTACATATCCAATGCGATTCGCTGGAATTTGACAAGAATACTCAAAAAAAGCGATTGACCAACTAAAAGCTATCACTCCTATCAATGGAAGAGCTGCAAACCAAGAATATTCCTGTTTCATCTTTAAATGACCATACCAAGCAAAAGTCATAAAGACATTTGATATTATAAGCAATAAAATTGTGTAAAGAGCTTTCATATTATTCTAATCTTACTATACATTATTATATATCAACGTAAAGTGTTAAATTCTCAGTTGGGTTTTTCTATTTTATTATACTCAAAAAAAGCAATCGCCCAGCTGAACACAATCACCCCGATAAGAGGCAACGAAGCAAACCAACTGAACTCCTGTTTCATCTTCAAATGACCATACCATGCAAATGTCATGAAAATGTTGGAAACTACTAATAGTAGTACCGTGTAAAGACCTTTCATTCCTTATATATATTATAGTAATTAAAAAATACGAGTTTTTATTCTATTTTGCCAGGCAGTAAATCGGGTTGGATATTGCTCATACTACCCCATAGCGAATAGCGTGCTTCTGGATTCAACGCTTCCAGTTCGGCCAGGATGCGTTTCATCTGTGTCCGGTTGCTTTGTGTCTCGTACGGACAATTCTTTACTTGCTTCTTGAAACCTCGCATTCGAGCCAGCTTTTCCAAATCGGCTTCATGTACCAGACACATGGGGCGGATGACAGTCATATCAAACTTGTTCATTTTCAGGGCCGGAGGCATGGAGCTGAACGAACCCTGAAAAGTCAGGTTCATCAGCAACGTTTGCAATACATCATCCATGTGATGTCCCAACGCTATCTTATTGCATCCCTGCTCTTTGGCTACGGTAAATAAGGCTTTTCTCCGATTCCATGAACAGAGGAAACAAGGCGACTTGCGTGTGTCGGTCGATGGGTCGAAACTGGTTTCGTAATAAACAAAAGGTACACCCAGCTCTTCGGCATAGCTCCGCAGATAGTCTACATCCGACTGATAAGGGATGTTGGTCATCGCCACATGTACGGCAACCACAGAGAAGCGCGGCTTCAAGATGCGTGAGCGAAACGCCAGCAATTCCAGCAACGCTAATGAGTCTTTCCCACCCGACAATCCTACCAAAATCTTATCGCCGTCATCAATCAAACGATATTTTACAACCCCTTTGTTAAACCGCTCCTTTATCCGGCGAAGCACCTTTTCCTCATCCGATAACAATGCCATAGACAATATTTAAAAAAAACGCTGCAAAAATAAACGAAAAGTTCTGTTTAAAGAAGAATTAACAAAATAGAATTAGCCAAATACTGCTAATTAATGAAAACTTTGTATTTTTACATTCATTATAAAAACAAACCTTACTGAATTATGCAGAAAAGACATATATTTTGCATCTCTGCTTTGCTATGTGGCTCGCTACTGCAAGCACAGTCATTGCAAGAAGCAAAAAACTTATTTAAGAACAACGAATTCGAGAAAGCAAAGCCGGCCTTTGAACAGTTGGTGAAAAAAGTACCCGGCAATGCCAGCTATAACTATTGGTATGGGGCTTGCTGCTACGAAACCGGTGAAAAGGAAAAAGCTGAGAAATACTTGAAATTCGGAGCCAAGAAAAAGATACAAGAAGCTTTCCGATACTTGGGACAATTGTATTTCGATTTTTATCGGTATGAGGAGTCTGTAGAAAATTATGAAAGCTATCTGGAGATGCTGGAAAAAGGGAAAAAAACTACTGAAAAAGCAGAAGCTGCCATCGAGCGGTCGAAACTGGCTTCCCGCCTGTTGAAAGGTGTGGAAAAAGTGACTGTAGTCGACAGCTTTGTCGTAGACAAGGATAAACTGTTGGAGGTGTACGAAATCAGTCCGGAATCGGGTGCATTATTTACCTACAATGAGTATTTCAATCAGAAAGGCGAACATCCGGGTATGGTCTATGTCACTGAGATGAAGAACAAGCTGTTCTATTGCGACAATGCCAGTGGAAATCTGGATATTTATCAAAGAGACAAACAGCTGACTGACTGGGGAAAAGCATCGAAACTATCGGAAACTGTGAATACAGAAGCCAACGAGAACTATCCCTACGTGCTTTCAGACGGCATCACCCTTTACTATGCAAGCGATGGTCAGGGCTCCATCGGTGGATATGATATTTTTGTGACTCGCTATAACACCAATACCAATAAATACTTGATGCCGGAAAACATCGGCATGCCTTTCAACTCTCCGGCCAACGACTATCTGTTTGTATTGGATGAGTTCAATAATCTAGGTTGGTTTGCATCCGACCGCTATCAGCCGGAGGGAAAAGTTTGCGTGTATGTGTTCATCCCCAATACCAGCAAGGAAACGTTCAGCTTTGAAAACGATGACCACGATATGATTCGCAGTCGGGCAAGGATTCAATCGATAGAAGATACGTGGACAGACCGTAATGAGGTAAAAGCTGCCGTTCAACGACTCACAAAGGCACGCTATGACAAACCGAAGACGCAAGTGAATCATGCATTCGAGTTCGTCATCGACGACAATACGGTCTATTTCGAAGAAAACCATTTCCGCTGTGCAGAAGCCAAGAAGCTGTTTAAACAATGGCAACAGAAACAGGGTGACCTGCAAAAACTGCAAGCCAACCTCGAAGCTTTACGCAAGAAATACAGTAGCGCAAAAGCTGCCGACAAGCAAACAATGGCATCCAGCATTATCGACCAAGAACAAAGAGCAGAACAGCTGGAAGCCGAATTGGAACAGATGCCTATGACCATCCGCAACACGGAATTGAAATATTTATCCAAATAAAATAGAATCTCAAATAAATTCTTATCTTTGGGAAATTAATAAATAAACGATTATGGATATTGTTATTGTCAGCTTATTAATCTTGGCGGGCATCATTCTGCTTTTTGTAGAAGTGTTCTTGTTGCCGGGTATCAGCATTGCCGGTTTTGGAGCTGTAGCCTGTCTGTTATCAGCTTGCTACTTGGCTTTTATCAACTTAGGAACGACAGGTGGATTTATCACACTGCTGTTTTCGTGTGTTGCATGTGTGGTACTATTTATCTGGTTCATGCGTTCTAAAACCCTCGACCGTCTGTCTTTGAAAAAAGATATCGACTCGAATGTGAGCAATCAAGCCGTTCGCAATATTCAGATTGGAGATACCGGAATCAGTATTACCCGTCTTGCATTGATTGGCAATGCAGAGATAAATGGGCACATCGTTGAGGTGAAATCGGCCGATGGTTTTCTTGATGAGAAAACTCCTGTTGTTGTGAAACGCATTGACAATGGGATTATTATAGTAGAAAAACAAAGTTAAACTTTAAATTTATAGAATATGGAACCGAACATGTTAACTTTTGGCATTATTGCTGTAGGTGCTATTGCACTCATTGCCATTTTCTTCCATTACGTCCCCTTCTTCTTATGGTTATCGGCTAAGGTAGCCGGAGTGAATATCTCCCTCATCCAGTTGTTTCTGATGAGAATCCGTAATGTTCCTCCTTATGTAATTGTGCCGGCTATGATTGAAGCTCATAAAGCCGGTCTGAATAGAATCACACGCGATGAACTGGAAGCTCACTATCTGGCAGGCGGACATGTAGAGAAGGTGGTACATGCACTGGTTTCTGCTTCGAAAGCAAACATCGAATTGACATTCCAAATGGCAACAGCTATCGACCTGGCCGGTCGTGATGTATTTGAAGCCGTACAGATGTCTGTCAATCCGAAAGTGATTGATACACCTCCGGTCACAGCTGTAGCAAAAGATGGTATCCAGTTGATAGCCAAAGCACGTGTCACCGTACGTGCCAACATCAAGCAGTTGGTGGGTGGTGCCGGCGAAGATACTGTACTGGCTCGTGTAGGCGAAGGTATCGTCTCTTCAATCGGTTCTTCTGAAAATCATAATTAAGTACTTGAAAACCCTGATTCTATTTCTAAATTGGTGTTGCGAAAAGGATTGGATGCCGGTACTGCTTTTGAAATCCTATCAATTGATATTGCTGATATTGATATAGGTAAAAACATCGGTGCTTTCTTGCAAATAGACCAAGCACAAGCAGACAAAAACATTGCTCAAGCCAAAGCAGAAGAGCGTCGTGCCATGGCTGTGGCTTTGGAACAAGAGATGAAAGCCAAGGCAGAAGAAGCTCGTGCCAATGTAATCCAGGCTGAAGCTGAAGTGCCCAAGGCTATGGCAGAAGCATTCCGCACCGGAAACTTAGGTATTATGGACTATTATCGGATGAAAAACATACAAGCGGATACTGATATGCGCGAAAGCATCGCCAGACCCGACGGACTGAAGACCGATCACCCTCTTGGCGAATAATCTATAGAATGTATTACCCTTTAAAAACAACGTGATTATGAAATATTTTGCAGAATCGGAACTTATCATCAATGCAGATGGTTCTGTTTTCCATTTACACGTAAAACCGGAACAGTTGGCCGATAAAGTGATTTTAGTAGGCGACCCCGGACGTGTGGCATTGGTGGCATCCCATTTCGAGAATCGTGAATGCGAAGTAGAAAGCCGTGAGTTTAGAAC
>DYCT01000058.1:1842-4321 GCA_019417975.1 Bacteroides sp. | reverse complement strand
TCACTGTGGTCTCTACCGGTATCGGTTGTGATAATATTGACATTGTCATGAACGAATTGGATGCATTGGCCAATATCGATTTCAAGACACGCTATGAGAAAGATAAATTCCGCCAATTGGAGGTGGTTCGCATCGGTACTTGTGGCGGTTTGCAGCCATACACCCCTGTAGGCACATACATCTGCTCTGTGAAATCGGTAGGTTTTGACGGATTGTTGAATTTCTACGAAGGTAGAAATGCGGTATGCGATTTGCCATTGGAAAGAGCTTTGCTCAATCATTTGGGATGGAGTGGAAATATGTGTGCCCCTGCCCCTTATGTAATCGATGCTGATGCGGAGATGGTGGAACGCATTGCACAAAAAGATATGGTGCGCGGTATCACTGTGGCTTGTGGAGGTTTCTTCGGTCCGCAAGGTCGTCAGTTGCGCATTCCATTGGCTGACCCACATCAGAATGAAAAGATTGAAAGTTTTGTATACAATGGCATGAACATCACAAACTTTGAGATGGAAAGTTCGGCATTGGCAGGTCTGGCCCGCCTGATGGGACACAAAGCAACTACTTGCTGTATGGTGATAGCCAACCGTGTAGCCAAGGAAGCAAATACCGGATATAAAAACAAGATTGACGACTTAATAAAAACAGTCTTAGACCGTATCTAAAAATGGAAGTTAGTTTTAGCAATATGAGAGCTTTGAAGAAAGAGGAACGCTACAAAACGTTCCTCTCTCAATATACAGCTCTGATAGATGGAGAAAAAGATGAGATAAGTGTTATGGCCAATACTTCGGCTGCTCTGAAAGAAGCATTCGGCTTCTTCTGGGTAGGGTTTTATCTGGCAAAATCAGAAACGGAACTGGTGTTAGGCCCTTTTCAAGGAAGTGTGGCATGTTATAAGATAAAGAAAGGCAGAGGAGTATGTGGCACAGCTTGGAAAGAATTGCGTACGCAGGTTGTTCCGAACGTTGATTTATTTCCAGGACATATTGCTTGTAGCTCCGAATCGAAATCGGAAATCGTAGTCCCGATGCTATGGGATGGCAATGTGAAAGGAGTACTCGATATAGATAGCGATGCCCTAAACTCATTTGACAAAACAGACAAAGAAGGCCTGGAAAAAGTTGTTCAGGTAATGATGAAGACACTTTATTTCTAATGTAAATAATACCTCTCCGTCGGAATCAAAATATTCTCGACGGAGATTTTTTATAAAAAGACATGAATACTCAAGATACTATTTGCGCCATTGCCACAGCTCCCGGTGGAGCTATCGGCATCATCCGTGTGTCGGGTCCGGAAGCTATACGCATCACCGACCGTATTTTTACACCAGCAGAGAATCCGGAAAAGCCTCTGTCAGAGAGAAAACCGTTCACACTTACATTTGGTCAGATTAAAGAACAAGACGGCCGAGTCGTCGACGAAGTACTGGTGAGTTTGTTCAAAGCTCCCCATTCGTACACCGGAGAAGATGCAACAGAGATTTCTTGCCATGACTCCAGCTATATCCTGCAAAGAGTAATGCAGCTGCTGATAGAGCACGGATGCCGAGCAGCCGGTCCGGGCGAATATACCCAACGTGCATTCTTGAACGGTAAGATGGATTTGGCCCAGGCTGAAGCTGTGGCGAGTCTTATAGCCTCTTCGTCGGCAGCTACCCATCGTCTGGCAATTAACCAGATGCGTGGTAACTTCAGCAAAGAGTTACATAACCTGCGTGAACAACTTTTGCACATCACTTCCCTAATGGAACTTGAGTTGGACTTCAGCGACCACGAGGAATTGGAGTTTGCCGACCGCAGTGAGTTGCAAAATTTGGCAGATAAGATAGAACAAGTCATCTCACGCCTCACGAAATCATTCCGCTTGGGTAATGCCTTAAAAGATGGTGTCCCTGTAGCCATCATCGGTGAAACAAATACAGGTAAATCGACCTTACTCAATACCTTGTTGAATGAAAACAAAGCTATCGTCAGCGAGATACATGGCACTACACGCGATGTCATTGAAGATACGGTGAATATTGACGGTATCACTTTCCGCTTTATTGATACAGCAGGCATCCGTCAGACAGAAGATAAGATTGAAAGTATCGGCATCGAACGGACGTTTGAAAAATTGGAGCAAGCAAGTGTAGTGCTTTGGATGATAGATTGTACCACTGCCCTTTTTCAATGGTCTGCTCTTGAAAAGAATATCCTGCCCCATTGCAAAGACAAGCAGCTGATTATCGTACTCAATAAATCAGACCTTTTGCCCGATTCGCAACAAGAAGGGCTGGGAAAATTATTTAGCAATCTCCCCTATCCCTATGTGTTTATTTCAGCGAAACAACAAACGCATATTGAAGAGTTGCGCTCTCAGCTGACAAAAGCAGCAGCCCTACCCGAAATCAATCAAGACGAAATCATTGTGACCAATCTTCGTCATTACGAAGCCCTCAGTCGCGCTCTCGACTCCATCCACCGTGTACAAG
>DYCT01000058.1:0-1832 GCA_019417975.1 Bacteroides sp. | reverse complement strand
ACAAGAAGGTCTTCGCTCTACCCTCCCCGGTGACTTGATTAGCCAAGATTTGCGCGAGTGCATCTTCTACTTAGGCGACATTATCGGAGAAGTAAGTACCGATAGTGTCTTAAAAAACATATTTGAAAAGTTTTGCATCGGTAAATAGACCGCCTGACAATACTTGCAAAACGTTTTTGTAACTGCTTATAAGCCACCATTTTGGTGGCTTTTTTCGTTTTAACACTTTCCATTTGTAATTTGTTGATACCAGTTTTTCGAGGTAACTTTGGCTCAAATTTCGTTCCTGCGTTTCAATCGTGCGAACAAATGGAATAGCAAAACGCTATGTAGGACACCTCGTGAGAAATACTGAGAATCCTCCATTATCCGTCACAACCGCTATGTAGGGCACTCGTGAGAAATACTGAAAATATGTGATAAAGACTGAGACAAAATCGGGGGTCTTTTCCATCAAAAAACATCAGAATTGCAAACGAAAAATGGAGATAATTAAAGAATGTGGAGTATGCGGAAAAGAGTTCGTTGCTTCCAAAATGTCGGTCAAGTACTGCTGTCGAGGGTGTGAACGTGTCGCATTTCGGAGACGCGAGGCAGAAAAGAAAAAAAGGGAGAAGGAAAATGCCGAATCTCTTCGAAACGCTGAGAGAAGTAACTCTCTGCGTGATAAGGCATTTTTATCCCCCGAGGACGTGAGCGTTCTTTTCAATGTCAGTCTTCCCACAGTGTATCGTTATTTCCAGACAGGCTTAATCAAAGCTGTAAAGATAAGAAATAAGACCTTTGTGAGATACTCAGACATTGAACGTGTGTTTGATGATGCCACTCCCTATCGGAAAAGACGTTATCAGAGAAAGGAGGAACAGGAATACTATACTCTCCGGGAAATCATGGAGAAGTACAATATTGGTCGTAAGGCTGTATGGGGGCGTTGTGACCGTCTTGGCATCCCCAAGATATATGAAGGACGCAACACCTTCTTTAGCAAGAAAGCCATTGACGCACATTTTGCTGACCTCCTTGAAGAGATAGACATTGATAATTATTACACTGCTGACCAAATCATGGATATGTATAATATGACAAGGACAGCTGTTATCACTTTTGTGATGCGTCACAAAGTTCCAAGAGTAAACCGTAACGGGAAAGCTTTCTACTCCAAGGTGCATATTGACTGTATCAAACGCAAGGACGATAGTATCGATCCTGACTGGAGTACCTATGAAGAGGCTATGGAAAAATATGGCATATCAAAAGACCAAGTAAGTTACACCTTGAAGCATTTTGATGTCAGAACGGAAAAACGCGGAAAGTTTACGATGATATTCCGTACTGACTTTGATAAGGTCATGCGTGAACGAATGGCAAATGCAAAAGTAGCAGAAAAGTCAGACGGAGACGAAAAGCTTGTTCTCCAAGCTCAACACCAGGAGAAGAAATGCCCACCAACCCCAGATGGCTATTATTCAACTGAAGAGGTTGCAGAGATGTTCAAGGTGGGAGTTAAACATGTAGGTGTAATGACCAGAGAGCATAAAACGCCAAAGATTGCACTCAAAGGATTCAACTTCTATGAGAAGAAAGCCATAGATGTGCTGTATAATCTGAAGAACAACTATTCGGAAATTACAGACTGGATTACACCGGAAGAGATGCGTTCAACCTACAAAATGACAGCAGATGCTGTACGCTCCTTTATCTACCGCCATCAAATTCCCGCAAAGGTGGAGTATGGTACTACCTACTATTCTAAACAGCATATCGAACAAGTGAAAAATGGAGATTTTGATGGTCGCGAACGATATTACACTGTCGAGGAGGCAATGAAGAAG
>DYCT01000057.1 GCA_019417975.1 Bacteroides sp. | reverse complement strand
AACCCGGGCCGATACCATTACACTGGATGTTGTATTCACCATATTCAGAGCAGATGTTGCGAGTAAGCATCTTCAAACCACCCTTAGCTGCTGCGTATGCAGAAACTGTCTCACGACCCAATTCAGACATCATAGAACAGATGTTGATGATTTTACCATGACCCTTCTTCATCATAGCAGGCAAAACAGCCTTAGAAACAATGAAAGGAGCATTCAAGTCAATATCAATCACTCTACGGAAATCAGCTGCTTCCATTTCGTGCATAGGTACACGACGAATAATACCAGCGTTATTAACCAAAATATCAATTGTACCTACTTCTTTTTCAATCTGAGCAACCATAGCCTGTACAGCAGGTTCGTCTGTAACGTCACATACATAACCGTGTACATCCTTGATACCCTTTTCAGCGTAAGCAGCCAAACCTTTGTTTACCAACTCCTGATTGATATCATTGAAACAAATTTTAGCTCCCTGTTCAGCAAAAGCTGATGCAATAGCGAAGCCAATACCATAAGAAGCACCTGTAACAAGGGCTACTTTACCTTCCAAAGAAAAATTTAAAAACTGATTCATGATATTTATTATTAATAATATGATTAATAAAATTAGTTTATACACAATCATACACCTTCGACAAGGCTTTGCACATAAAACGATGTAATCTTAAAAAGCTTTACTTCGTTTACGTACACAATGCAAATATAGCAAATAAAAACCATACAACATCCTAAAAACGTACTAATTCAACTCCAATATTGTTCAATTAGGTTTGAATCTTGTATTTTTTACTTACACAAAATCTCACAAAACTTATTTTGGAAAGCCCTCGCCTCTGAAGCCTTCAATATATTTTGATTGATAATGACAAAAGCATACTGATGTCCTGATGTAGAAGTAGCATATCCGGCCAACGAACTGACTCCTGTCAGAGAACCGGTCTTGGCATATACCTTTTTATAAGCCACCCCTTTTTTCATCCGGTTACGGAGTGTACCGTCAACTCCCGCCAAAGGCAAGGCACGAAGCAACTCTTCATACACAGCCGGCTGTGTATAAGCCTCGCACAAAAAACTCAAAAGCAATCGAGGACTGATAAAATTGTAAGGAGAGACGCCACTCCCATCAGCTATCCGATACGATTCAGGCGAATAGCCTAATCGGGCTATCTCGGCACAAACAGAAGTAGCTGCATCTTCTGCATTCACATGACGCTTCCCACTACTTACAGCCAAATGATAGAATATGGCTTCTGCATTCAAATTATCGCTCCGCTTTAGTGCCGGTTCCAACAGCTGATGCAAGGTATGGGTACACGAAGCAACCTGTACGACACTATCTGAAGGACAGGTAGCAAGTGCATAACCTCCTACTTCCACCCCTTTCAAAGCCAAACGCTCGCGAAAAACATAAAGAAAGAAATCGGCCGAGGGATACATATTGACACGGTCTTTCACCCGACTATGCACATTGCCGCTTACTTGAATCACATTGCCTCCTTCCAGCCAATTGCGGGTTACATCAAATTTTCCGGCAGAAGGTGTTTGAGTGCATGTAAGGTTACGCAAAGAATAAAAGTCGGAAACAGGTTTTATCTGTATCCGAGCAGGTTTGCCCGCTACGGTAGGCGAAGCCAATACATCTACCACCCCTTTATGGAACATCAATGGGGACAAATAAGGTTGAAAATAGTAAGGAGTGTCATCCCATGCCCATCCGGCTCCCCAATAGAGTGAATCTTTCAAAGATACATCGCCATATAACATGCCGTCTACCTTTCGGATTCCGGCCTCCACAAGCTGATGAGCCAACGCATCCATATCTGCTTCGGCCAATTCGGCATCCATTGCACCTATTACATAAAGATTGCCATTTAGCACTCCATCGCTCAACGAGCCGGTAGACAAGACCCGCGTCGTAAACGGATAATCCGGTCCCAGTTGTTTCAATGCCGTAATTACAGTCATCAATTTTAAAACAGAAGCCGGCCGGAAAAGTTTTTCATCCTGATAAGCAAAAACAGGACATTGAGCAGTAAGGTCATAAACCGCAATTCCTACATCAGAAGTATGCAATATCTCATCCTGAAGCAACAACTGAAGTCGGTCATGCAAATTGGTCTGCGCAAGTATTGAAACTTGGCAGACCAACATAAATACTGCAATAAATAAAAGTTTCTTCATCAATTACAAAGCCTCGCGGAAAATCTCACCTACGGTAGGATGTGGGAATACCACACGTTTCCACTCTTCTGCTTTCAAGCCCAAGTCGATAGCAGTAGCCGCTAAGGTAATGATTTCGGAAGCCGGATTGCCTAACAGATGTGCACCCAATACGGTACCGTCTTCAGCTAAAAGGACTTTACACAATCCGTTCACACCTTCGTTTTCAGCAACAAAACGTCCGGAAAAAGCCATCGGAAGCTTTTCAGCCTTATAAGCGATACCTTCTTTCTGCAAAGCTTCTTCTGTATAGCCGACACCAGCCACTTCCGGATTGGTATATACTACACCCGGAATAGCACGATAACTCATCTTATCATCTTTGCCCAAAATGTGATGAATGGCTACTTCTGCTTCGCGTACAGCAGTGTGAGCCAGCAGAGAGACACCGTTTAAATCGCCACATACATATACATTATCTATTGATGATTGCATATTTCCATTCACTTTGATGCAACGACGTTCGGTTACTTCCAGATTTAGATTTTCCAAGCCAAAGCCTGCGGTTACCGGACGACGACCTACGCTCATCAAGAGTTTCTCACTCACAACCTGATTTTGTCCTTCTTCATTTTCGTAAGTCACACTGATACCCCCTTCAACCGGAGCTACCGCAGTGACACGGGTATTCAGCAAGAAAGTAATGCCTCGTTTGGCATATTCAGCCATCAACATCGCTGAAATTTCTCCATCCATAGGACCTAAAATCTTACCTAACATCTCCACAACAGTAACTTTCACACCCAAGCTGTTGAAGAAAGAAGCAAATTCCATACCAATGACACCACCACCCACAATGGTCAGCGAAGCAGGAAGTTCTTTAGAATCGAGCGCATCGCGATGTGTCCAATAATTCACCTGATCCAATCCGGGGATAGGAGGAATGAATGTTTCAGAACCGGTACAAAGCAAGATATTGTCGCATTCGTAAGTTTCTTCTCCACAACGTACATGGTGTGCATCTACTACATAAGCTTCACCGGTAACAATATTCACACCGTTGGAAGTCAACTTCGACTTAATGCCAAGCACTAATTTGCGAACTACTTTCGATTTACGTGCAATCACTTTCGGCAAATCAACCGAAGCTTCAGGCACTGTAACGGCATATTTTGACGAGTGACGTGCATAGTCATATACTTTGGCCGAATATAGCAAAGTTTTGGTAGGAATACAACCTTCATTGAGGCATACACCACCCAAACTACGCTTTTCAAACAATACCACACTCAGACCGGCTTTACCGGCCATCTCGGCAGCCGTATAACCAGCAGGGCCGCCACCAACAATAGCTACTTGATATTTCATATTATTTAAGAGGTTAAAAGGTCTTTGTATAAGGTAACCCCTCACCCACCTCAATCGCTGGATTTTGGCGAAGAAGGGCATCAATAAACTCCTGTTCTTTCTTAGGCGAAACAGCAACCGACTCTTGTCTTAAACTGTTCTTATAAACAATCTGTATACGCTCGTGCGACAAAGCAGCTGCACCTTGCCAGGAATGTGAACGCTTCAAGCTCAAAATATCCTTGACAGAGATGGTCCTATCCGGAAAGAAACGACCTACATGAAGTTTCAACATCCCATCGGACGAAATCACATAACAAGTATGGATGACAGCCTCAATCAAGAAAAGCTCTAACAAAACAATAAGTACAGCTACCAATATCTCCTTTATCCAAAAGAAATGAAACAGCTGGGTAAACAAAAATCCTATGACAAAATAAAGGCTTAACCCTATCTTGGGATGAAAGATTCGATTCATATACTTTTAATTTTGGCGAAAGATAAGCATTTTATCAAATATTTACCCTAAAAGAGAGAGGGAAAAAAGAGAATTTAGTAGCTTTGCAGCCTATAAACATATTAACATGGTTAGAAAGTTCGACTTTTTAGTTATCGGCTCCGGAATTGCCGGCATGAGTTTTGCTTTGAAAGTAGCACAACAAGGGAAATCCGTTGCCTTGATTTGTAAAGCTGGCTTACAAGAAGCCAACACCTATTTCGCACAAGGAGGTATCGCTTCGGTCACCAACTTGCAAGTAGACAATTTCGAAAAGCACATCCAGGACACAATGATAGCCGGCGACTGGATAAGCGACCCTGCGGCTGTGGAAAAAGTAGTACGCGAAGCACCTGCACAGATTAAGGAGCTCATCGACTGGGGTGTCAAGTTCGATAAAAATGAAAAAGGAAACTTCGACTTACACAAAGAAGGCGGACATTCCGAATTTCGTATCCTCCATCACAAAGACAACACCGGAGCCGAAATTCAAGACAGTTTGATTCAAGCTGTCAAAGCCGAACCAAACATCCAGGTCTTCACAAACTTTTTTGCTGTAGAAATCATTACCCAACACCACTTAGGTATCATCGTCACCCGCCATACACCAGGTATCAAATGTTTCGGTGCATACGTATTGAACGAAGAAACAGGCGAAGTGGACACTTTCTTGTCTAAAATTACAGTCATGGCTACCGGAGGTTGCGAAGCTGTATACCGCAACACAACCAATCCGCTTGTAGCTACCGGTGACGGCATTGCCATGGTGTATCGTGCCAAAGGAACTGTAAAAGACATGGAGTTCATCCAGTTTCACCCCACAGCACTCTACCATCCGGGCGACCGTCCTTGTTTCCTCATTACCGAAGCTATGCGTGGCTATGGAGCCGTATTGCGTACCATGGACGGAAAAGAATTCATGCAGAAATACGACCCTCGCTTATCACTCGCTCCACGCGACATTGTGGCACGTGCCATTGATAGCGAAATGAAACTGCGTGGTGAAGATCATGTTTACTTGGATGTCACTCATAAAGACCCGGAAGAGACCAAGAAACACTTCCCAAATATTTATAAGAAATGTATGAGCATTGGTATCGATATAACCAAAGATTATATCCCTGTAGCACCGGCCGCTCATTATCTCTGCGGAGGTATCAAAGTAGACTTAAACGGACAATCGAGCATCAGACGCCTTTATGCCATCGGTGAATGCTCTTGCACAGGCTTACACGGTGGAAACCGTCTGGCTTCAAACTCCTTGATAGAAGCTGTAGTCTATGCCGACGCAGCTGCCAAGCATTCACTTAGCATCCTGGATCGTTACGATTTCAATGAAGACATTCCGATGTGGAACGACGAAGGCACCATCTCCAATGAAGAACGGGTACTGATTACTCAGAGCATGAAGGAGGTGAACCAGATTATGGAATGCTATGTAGGTATCGTACGAAGCAACACACGCCTCACACGTGCATGGAATCGTCTGGATATTCTGTACGAAGAGACTGAGAAACTCTTCAAGAGCAGCAAAGCTACCCGAGAGCTGTGCGAACTACGCAACATGATTAACGTGGGATACCTCATCACTCGTCAAGCCATGGAAAGAAAGGAAAGTCGCGGACTGCACTATACGATTGATTATCCTCGCAAAGAAGATTAAACATATTCTAAACAAGAAATTAAACTTTCATTGTTTTATCCCTAAAAAAGACCGATTCCTCAAAAGAGAAGAATCGGTCTTTTTTCAGTTATCAGTATTCAAAGCTACCACAGCTTCCTTAGCTCTTTCAGCCGATTCCCAAATTCATAATTTAACGTGAGTTCGAAATGAATATATAATTTTAATAAGCGATACATTTCTTTTCATTTCATTTTGAGGTAATTAAATAAAAAAATGCCCACCATTGATGTGAGTTTTATCAATGGCGGGCAATTGGCTAATGTTCTAATTTTATTTCGAATTCCTTAATTTTAAAAGTTTCTTTTCATCACTTCGAAATAGCCCTGCGGATGCAAACAAGCCGGACAAACATCGGGAGCCTGCTTAGCTTCCAAAATAAATCCGCAATTTCTGCATTGCCATACCACTACTTCGTCTTTTTCAAACACCTTGCCGGCTTCTATATTCTGCACAAAAGCTCTGTAACGCTCTTCGTGCCCTTTTTCTGCCACACTAATGTTGCGATATAAGGTTGCAATGACAGAAAAACCCTCTGCATCGGCCACTTCAGCAAAATGCGGATAATCAGCAGACCATTCTTCATGCTCACCTTCTGCAGCCGCTTTCAGATTTTCCAATGTCGAAGCAATAACTCCAGCCGGATAGGTAGCAGTAATCTCCACCTTTCCTCCTTCCAAGTATTTAAACATTCGTTTGGCATGTTCCTTTTCTTGCTCTGCCGTTTCCAAAAATACAGCAGCTATCTGTTTCATAACCTTCTTTCTTAGCTACACTGGCATAGTAAGTATAACGCATCCGAGCTTGTGATTCTCCAGCAAAAGAAGTCAATAAGTTCTTCTCTGTCCGCGTACCTTTCAATGATTTTTCCATAACCTATTCTTTTTTAGTGAATAACAATAGACAAATATAGGCATAATACCTAATTTTTAAAAGAATACGTCATTTAATATTTAAAACAGATGTTAATTCAATTTAATTTTGTACCTTTGCCCCCTCAAAATTCAATAGGTTATCACAATCAATAAACAAATGAAAACATTCGAATTCAAACCCAAACTCTACACAGCACTGAAGAGTTACTCGAAGTCTACC
Source organism: Bacteroides sp. (assembly GCA_019417975.1). Taxonomy (GTDB): domain Bacteria; phylum Bacteroidota; class Bacteroidia; order Bacteroidales; family Bacteroidaceae; genus DYCT01. Next base: position 2,771 of record DYCT01000057.1, on the reverse strand, counting down.
TTCATGGCCGACCTCATGGCCGGAGTCATCGTGGGTATTGTGGCTTTACCGCTTGCCATCGCATTCGGAATTGCTTCAGGCGTATCGCCTGAAAAAGGTATCATCACTGCCATCGTAGCCGGTTTCATCATCTCGCTGCTCGGCGGTAGCAAAGTACAGATTGGTGGACCGACAGGTGCATTTATTGTCATCATCTACGGCATCATCCAGCAATATGGCATTGATGGCTTGATTGTTGCTACACTCATGGCCGGAGTCATCCTTATTCTATTGGGTGTATTTAAATTAGGTGCAGTTATCAAATTTATACCCTACCCAATTATTGTAGGTTTTACAAGTGGTATCGCAGTAACCATATTTACAACTCAAATAGCCGACATGTTTGGATTGACCTTTGGAGGTGAAAAAATACCAGGTGACTTTATTGGTAAATGGATGCTTTATTTCCGCCATTTCGACACCATCAATTGGTGGAATACAGCTGTCAGCATCTTGAGTATTATCGTCATAGCGATGACTCCGAAATTCTCTAAAAAAATTCCTGGTTCACTGGTAGCCATCGTATTGCTCACTATAGTTGTATACTTGTTGAAAGCTTATGCCGGTATCGATTGTATCGACACCATTGGCGACCGTTTCAGCATCAAGGCCGAGCTACCCGAAGCTGTAGTACCCAACCTCAATTGGGAAGCCATCAAGAATCTGTTCCCGGTAGCCATTACGATTGCTGTATTGGGAGCTATAGAATCACTCCTTTCAGCAGCTGTAGCCGATGGTGTCATCGGTGACCGCCACGACTCAAACACGGAATTGATTGCGCAGGGTGTAGCCAATTTGATTACTCCTCTTTTCGGAGGTATTCCGGCAACAGGAGCTATCGCCCGTACCATGACCAATATCAACAATGGTGGTAAGACCCCCGTAGCCGGTATCATCCATGCCATTGTATTGCTTCTCATCTTGCTTTTCCTCATGCCGTTGGCACAATACATTCCTATGGCTTGTCTGGCAGGTGTGCTAATCGTTGTATCATACAACATGAGTGGGTGGCGTACTTTCAAAGCTCTGCTTAATAATCCGAAATCGGATATTACCGTACTACTTATCACTTTCTTCCTGACTATTATTTTCGACTTGACCGTTGCCATTGAAACCGGATTGGTGATAGCTTGTGTGCTGTTTATGCACCGTGTAATGGAAACAACCGAAATATCTGTCATCAAAGATGAGATAGACCCAAATCAGGAGTTGGATGTAACAGTTCACGAAGAACACTTGATTATCCCCAACGGAGTAGAAGTCTACGAAATCAATGGTCCGTATTTCTTCGGTATGGCGACCAAATTTGAAGAGGTTATGGCACAGATAGGCGACCGTCCTAAAGTACGTATCATCCGTATGCGTAAAGTACCATTTATCGACTCTACCGGTATCCACAACTTGGAAAACCTATGCACGATTTCTAAAAAAGAGAAAATAGAAATCGTATTGTCCGGTGTAAACAAAAATGTTCACAAGGTTTTGGAAAAGGCCGACTTCTATAGTTTGTTGGGTGAAAAGAATATTTGCAGCAACATTAATGAAGCCATCATCCGCGCCAAAGAATTACTGGAAACAAAATAAATCTACATAGATAAACATATAAAGAATAGGCTGATTTCGGTTTATGAAATCAGCCTATTCTTTAATTAGAAAGGATTCTTTTCTCAATAAGATGCAGTAGCGTAAAGCCCCTCTGCTTTCAACAAGTCAACAATCCTATCCAACTCTTCGTGAGTAGCCTTACAAAGACCATGCGCAGGAGTTTCACGGTCAATAGTATAAATCATTATTTGACGAGGCGCAATCTCTTTCACAACCTTCAGCCAAGGCAATACAAAAGCATCTGAAGTATTATCCACCTCTTTACCTTGAAACGTGCCTTTCATAAACATCGTCTGGATAATCAGCTTGCCCTTGAAATCCTTCAAATGACGGATAATAGCTTCCAAATCGTACGACCCGGTAGGACGATCGACCGTCCGAATATAATCTATATCTACCGTATCCAGTTTCAATATATTATTGTCCACCCGACTTAGAGCTTCGAATACTTGCGAACGAAATAAAAATGTAGAATTACTCAATACACTTACTTTAGCTTCCGGAAAATACTTATCTCTAAGCGCAAGCGTATCATCAATGATTTCTGCAAAATGAGGATGAGCGGTAGGTTCTCCGTTTCCAGCAAAAGTAAGCACATCGGGCTTTGGACCATTGAACTGCATATCTTGCAAACGTGCCTCTAAAGCTGCACGTACTTCTTCACGAGTAGGAAGCGGAGTATGCGGACGGTGGTCGGCATTAAAACCACATTCGCAATAAATGCAATCGAACGAACAATGCTTGCCATCTGCAGGCAACAGATTAATTCCTAATGATACTCCCAACCGACGACTATGAACCGGTCCGAAAATAGGAGAAGAATAAATGACAGTAGACATAGCTTTTTCATTTAAATAACAGAAACAAATGTAGCTGAAAAATACGAATTTCCATAGCGGAAGAATAAAAAACATAATAAACCCGATAATATTCTATTCTAAAATGTCCAACGCAACTGACAATCGACAGTGGCTTTGCGAGGACGAATACCGGCTTCTATTGTCTCTTTATAAATCGTCTGCCCTACCTTTAATAACGCGGTTAATTTCTTGTTGAAACAATAGTTCATAAAAAGAGCGGCACGCATTCCTTTCCCATAGAACGAAGGAAAAGAAAACGTATATAAC
>DYCT01000056.1 GCA_019417975.1 Bacteroides sp. | reverse complement strand
CCTTTATACCTATATAATATATTATGAAATTACGAATCGCTTTAATGGGATTGTTGCTGGGGAGTGCCAGCATGTTTGCTGCAGATGAATCAAAAAAGAATGTAACCGAAATTTTACAAGACCAGTCATTGTATGAAACTGTATCCGGCAAGGAGAAAAAGGGTGATTGGCTGAATGTCTATTTTGATATACATGCAGGTTTTAATTTGGATTTTCAAGATGGACTGGAGAAAGGTCGGTTTAGTGTGAGAGATTTTAAGATAGAAGCCAAAGGTTCTGTTACGCCTTGGTTATCGTATCTGTATTGTCAGCGTTTGAACCGTTCGAATGATGGAAGTTCGCGTACAGACAATTTGCCATCATCTATTGATTATGCGTTAGTATCTGTAAAACCGTTGCCTGCATTGACTATCAATATGGGTAAACATTGTGCAGCCTTTGGTGGTTACGAATTTGATATGATACCTTACGAGGTGTATGCATTTAGCGATATGCTTGAATATATGGATTGCTATATGACAGGTGCTACTCTTGTATGGAATATGAACTCGAAGCAGGAACTTCAAGTTCAGGTGTTGAATGGGTTGAACAATTCGGTTTCGGAAACTTTCGGTGAAGCGTATAAAGGATGTGACGCTAAGGTGCCTTTGCTTTACGCATTAAACTGGAATGGTAGTCTGGGAGGTGCGCATAGCAGCCGATGGTCGATATCGGCTCTGAATGAATTGAAAAACAAATGGCTTTACTATGTAGCGATTGGAAACAGTTGGAAGTTTCGTTGTGCCGATTTTTATGTAGACGCAATGTATTCGCACGAAGGAGTGGATAAGTCGGGTGTTGTTTCCATGTTGATTCCTGAAGAGATGCGGATAAGCAGCGATGGGCGTATAGGAAATGTTTGCAATGCTCGCTATTTTTCGCTTGTGTCGCGAATTAATTATCGTTTTGCTCCCAAATGGAATGTTTTTGCAAAAGGCATGTATGATACAGCCGGTGTTTATCAAAGCGCATCCGGGATATCTAAAGGGCAATATCGAACAGCATGGGGCTATCAGGGCGGACTTGAGTTTTTTCCGAAGAAGACAAACTTCCGTTTCTTTCTTGCTTATACAGGTCGCTCGTATATCCACCATGCAAAAGCATCGGATTTAGGTGCAAAGGATTACCATACACATCGTTTGTCAACCGGATTTGTATACCAGTTGCCTGTGTTCTAAACAGGAACGTTTGGGTGGGAAGTCGAGATTATCGTTCTTTCTTTTGGATGTATAAAATGCCCTGTAGCATATGCATCCATAAGGGGAAAGGATTACATCTTTTATGTACTAACCAATATGTTCCTTCTCGTGTACAGCGATATAAGGCTTTCCAAAATCCAAAACGTTTGTAAAATACGGCTCCTTTAGCTCGTTGTATTCCGATGTTCTTGCTAAAATGTATTCCGGTGCTATCGGGGTCACTTTGTGCAATGCAATAGGGAAAGTATTGCACAATCATGCCGGAACGGCAGGCGTCTGCTAATAAAACATCTTCTTCACCGGAGGCTAAATAGTCTGCTCCCAGTCCGAATAATGTGTTGAACCGGAGGCCCCGTTGCCATACATCTCGTTTCATGGCAAGTTCTATCGAAGAGGGATAAATACAACCAAGGTCATTGAGGTCGTATTGATAGCTTTTCGGAGGATATGCTTTCATCCATTTGCCGTCATACGATTGGTAGCGAAATTGGGCTATGTCTACTTCCGGATGTTTTTGAAATGTCTGTAGAATGGTGTCGAAATAACTGTCGAAATAGCGTACATCGTCATCGGAAATCAAGCAGATATCTCCTTGTGCATGTGCCAATGCATTGTTTCGGTTACGCGACAGTCCTTTCCCTTGCAAGGGATGTACCGATACATCGGTCCGGTGTTTTAATTCTTGAGGCAATAATATCAGAAATGAATCATCGGTATATTGCCATGATATGACATAAGCTACATCTTGGCGAGGAGATAATAACATTGAAGGAATTTTCTCGATTCCTTTGTTTAAGGTGCAAATCAAAACATCCAGTGTCATAGTCGTAGGGGTGATATCGCGTGTATATCCGCTTTTATTTTGGTTGGCAATATTCGTTATATTCTACGATATTTGCAAATAAAAGTGTGCGTTTTTATGCATTTGGATTCTTTTTGGTCGGCATAACAGATTTATTGTAGCCATTGACGGTTGGGGGTAGAGCTATTTTGGGGACTGGGTAAAAAATCGCAGGGATGTGGTGACTGTTGTTTATTAAAATAGTATCTTTGCCTATAAGAATGGATTAAAAAGAATCTTTATGAGTGTAGAAGTGCAAGAACGAAACGGCTTGTTGAAAGATAGACTGATACAGTTGCCTAAAATAGTTGACGACAGAGGGAATCTTTCCTTTATCGAAGAACTGCGACATATCCCTTTCAAGATAGCTCGGGCTTATTGGATATATGATGTGCCGGGCGGGGAGAAACGTGGAAGTCATGCATTTCGGGAGCAGGAAGAGTTTATCGTAGCCCTTTCTGGCAGTTTCGATGTCGTATTAGACGATGGCACTCAGACTACTCGCTATTCATTAAATAGATCGTACATGGGGGTATATGTTCCTCGGATGACTTGGCGTACGATGGAGAATTTCTCGACAAACTCTTTGTGTCTGGTGTTGTCATCGACTGCTTATGCTCCGGCTGATTATATTTGGGACTATGATGAGTTTTGCCGATTGAAGAAACAAAATTCCTTAGAATTTTTGCCTATGGTGGATTTACTACCTTTACCACAACTGTTTGACCGAATGTTTTCTACGGTTTGGAACTGTGGTATATTTGAACTGCCTAAGGAACATAATCGTGCCGGAAACCTTACAGCTTTGAATAATCGAGTAGAAATTCCGTTTGATGTGAAACGTGCTTATTATTTATATGATGTGCCGGGCGGGGAGAGCAGAGGCGGTCATGCACATCGCAATTTGCAACAAATTTTGGTGGCTGCAAGCGGTTGCTTCTCGGTTACGTTGGACGACGGTAGGGTAAAGCGCACGTTTACTTTAAACAGACCTTATCAGGCTTTGTATGTAGTGCCCGGCATTTGGCGTACGTTGGACGATTTTTCTTCGGGCTCTGTATGCTTGGTTTTGGCTTCGGATAAATACGATGAGGCAGACTATATACGTGACTACAATGATTTTTTAATGTATAAGAAATGCAAATAGTAAAATATGACTCTTCGCATCGGGCGGAATGGGATGCGTTTATAGACCGGTCAAAGAATGGGACTTTCCTATTTAAGCGTGACTATATGGAATATCATTCCGACCGTTTTACCGATTGTTCTTTCCTTTTTTACGAACGAAACAAACTGTTGGCAGTGATGCCTGCCAATGTTCGAATGGAGGAACATACACTTTATACTCATCAAGGGTTGACTTATGGAGGGTTGGTAATGGGGCGTGAGATTGTGGCTGTGCAGGTACTTTCTCTCTTTGACGAATGGTTGGCTTATTTGCGTGAACAAATGGGAATGCAGAAAGTAGTGTATCGTCCTGTTCCGTATATTTATCATAATTATCCGGCGGAAGAAGACTTGTATGCGCTTTTTCGTCATCATGCAATTATTGACCGTAGGCTGATATCAACGGTTATTGATTGTGCAGACCCTATTCCGTTTAGTCGGATTCGTCGTCGTCATTTGAAAAAATGTGAGGAAGCCGGAGTTGAGATTGTACAGTCTACGGATTTCGCACCATTCTGGGATGTATTGGAAAGTCGCCTTCAGGAGAAATACCGGGTACATCCAGTGCATAGCCTTGAGGAAATAACCTATTTGTATAACAAGTTCCCTGCTCACATTCAGTTGCTCGAAGCCCGGATGGATGGCCGGGTTGTAGGTGGCTGTGTCAATTATTTGATGAATAATCTTATTCATATCCAATACAGTTCGGCAACCGATGAAGGAATGGAATTGGGAGTATTGGATAAATTGTTCTATCATACGACTTACGAGGTGGAGCATCCGCACCGCTATGTAGATATTGGAAACTCGAATGAAGAGGGTGGATGGGTGCTAAATGAGAATCTGATATTCCGCAAAGAGACTTGTGGAGGCAGAGCTGTGATGTTTGACTCTTATGAATTGAAGTTATGAATGTGAGATTTTTAGATCTTCAGCGTATTACAGAATCTTTCCAGCCTGAGCTTTCAAGTGAGGTAGATAGAGTAGTGCGGTCGGGCTATTATTTATTAGGTGAACAAGTTGTCTTGTTTGAGAAAGAGTTTGCCGCCTATTGTGGGGTGAAGCATTGTATCGGTGTTGCCAATGGATTGGATGCATTGGCACTGGTGATTCGTGGATATATGGAATTGGGCGTCTTAGCTCCCGGGGATGAGGTGATTGTACCGGCCAATACGTATATTGCTACGATTCTGGCTATTTCGCGCAATGGCTTGAAACCTGTGCTTTGTGAACCAACTGCTGAAACTTATTTGATAAACCCAGCTTGCATAGAAGCATTGATTACCCCACGTACCAAAGTCATTATGGTTGTGCATCTTTACGGACAGACTGCCGATATGGATTCGGTAAGGACGATTGCGGATAAATATGGGCTGAAGATTATCGAGGACTCGGCACAAGCTCATGGAGCTTATTATCATGGGAAACGAGCCGGTAATCTGGGTGATGTGTCCGGCTTTAGTTTCTATCCAGGAAAGAACTTAGGAGCTTTAGGCGATGGGGGAGCTGTGACAACCAACGATGACCGATTGGCCGAAACTGTACGTGTCTTGGCCAATTATGGTTCGTCTGTGAAATATGTATTCCGATATCAAGGTATAAACAGTCGTTTGGATGAAGTGCAGGCAGCTGTGCTTCGTTGCAAGTTGAGGCGTTTGGATGCTGACAATGAGCAACGCAGGCGGGTGGCTGAAGCTTATGTTCAAGGTATTGTTCATCCCGAAGTGAAGCTTCCATATTGGGGAGAGAGGGATAGTCATGTATTTCATATCTATCCGGTGCTGAGTTATCGCAGAGATGCATTGCAGGCTCATTTGCGCGACTGGGGCGTGCAGACTTTGATTCATTATCCGATACCACCACATAAACAGGATGCGTATCGCGAATGGAATGAATGTGTTTATCCGATTACGGAACAGATTCATCGTGAAGAACTCAGCTTGCCGATTAGTCCGGTAATGACAGCCGACGAAGTGGCTGCTGTGATAGCCGCTGTTAATTCGTTCCGATAAAAGTATTGTTATGACGAATGAATTTGAAATTTCGATTATCATTCCGGTATACAATCGGGCATCGTATTTAGATACTACTTTTAAGTCTGTATTGGCGCAGGATTATCGACCATTGCAACTCATATTGGTGGATAATGGGTCAGCCGACAATTCTTTGGAGCTGTGTAAAACATTTCAGCAGGAACATCAGACGGCAGATTTTCGTGTTGAGGTATATCAAGAGTTGAAGAAAGGAGCCAATAGTGCTCGGAATACGGGCGTGAAGCATTGCGACACACCGTATCTTTATTTTTTCGATTCGGACGATGAACTCTCATCCGATTTTATTTCTACTGTGTTGCCCTTGATAAAGGCGTGGCATGTAGATGTGTTGGGGGTAAAGACAGTGGTTTGTACATCGAAGAGGAGTGTGATACGCGATTCGGTTTATTCAAGCTTGCCTGTTCTTCAGATTTTGATGGGATTACTTCCTACACAAGCAGCTGTATATCGGACCGACTTCTTCCGGTCGGTGTTGTGGAATGAGGATTTGCTTACTTGGGGAGATTGGGAGCTTGGCGTACGTGTGTTGTTGGCATCTCCTGCAATGGAGTGGTATCGCGATAAAGCTTTTCATCGGATTTATGTTCACGATGAAAGTATTACGGGTAGTAGCTTTTCTTCTCGTTATAAATGGACCGATAAGTCAATGGAAGCCGTTCGAAAGTATGTAGCGAATGGTCATTTTGATTTGAGGGTGAAGCAATCCTGCCTATTGGCATTGTATTATCGCCGTTGCATCATGGCAGGGTGGTTAGCGAGAGAAGGTCGTTGCGATTTGGCTACACATTGTTTGCAGCAGGCTGAATCCATTCTTCCGGCTTCGTTCCTTCGGCATATAGCTGGACTATTTCTGTATAGATACACTCAAGCAGGAGGAAGAGGGGCATGGCGTATGGCCTTGCGAATGATGTAATTATCGTTTTAGTATTCTGAAGAGCCAAGACGAGATGGGATTGGAGGCTATCAGTAAGTGGATACGGACATGCCAGTTGGGTTGGTAGTGCAATTCTTTCAAGGTGTTGATAATCGCTTTTTGTTCCTTCTTAAGTTTCAATGTAGTGGTAAGCGACAGCAGTGGAATGGTGTAGCCTGTCAGAAATTGATGGCAGCGAGAGGCATCGAATCCGAATTCTTTGATAAGTTGTGTGCGTAGCCGGAATACACCGTAAGTATATTGAAACAATTTCTGAGGAGTCTGGCAATGACTTATACTGTCATCTAAAATACGGTAAGCTGTAGTCTCAACGTGTTCACAGTAGAATGGTCCGGCTTGGAGCAGGAAGAATACGAGCTGGAAATCTTCGCATGTATATGTCTTATCGCGGAAATAGTTGGTATACTTTTTATATTGTTCTATCAGTACATCTTTTCGAAAACACGAGGTCCCAACAAAGATAAAAGGGGCATAGTTTTGGTTCAGCAGTTCGTAGATATGTTCTTCTGCTGTCACTAAGCCATCTTTTCCGTTGGTTCTGCTCTTTTGCCGGTGATGTACGTATGTGCCGGATGCCTGCAAGTAGTGACAATAGTCTGTATAGGTAAGAGATACTTCCGGATGTTTCTGGAGTATTTCTGCTTGGCGTTGCAGCTTGTGAGGGTCTGTCCAATAGTCGTCTCCTGCACAATCGGCAATATAGTCACCTTCGCACATGAACAAGCTGTCATAGTAATTGTCTATCACTCCTTTGTTTATCGGATTGGCAATAAGGCGTATTTTGTCGGGGTATTGAGCTTCGAATTTCCGACAAATATCAAGAGTATTGTCGGTCGAGTGGTCATCGCTTATTACAATCTCGTAGGGGAAATTGCATTGTTGGTTGACGGCAGCCAATAATGTTTGTTCTATGTATTTTTCTTGGTTGTATGTAAGGATGAGGACAGATACTAATGGTTTCATGATGATTAGCGTTTGATTTTGTTCTTAATAAATTGCAGCAAACTTAGGCGTTTGTTTAACTCGCGTAGGCTGTAGATTGTGGCAATGATTGTTATCCCTGCAGTAAGGGGATAAGCATAAATGGGTTGAGAAATAAAACTGCAAGCGAGTCCGGCAATGCCGAATAAGATTAACGTGATGATTATTCTTATGCAGGACCGGGTGTGCTTGAAGTGATACAACCGATGGGTTAGGTATATATATATAAAGGTGTAGATGGCAAACACGCTGGTAAAAGCAATGCTGACGCCTACGATACCCCAGTAATAAAAAGCAATGCAGTTGAATGTTAAGGTAAGCAGATTGCTTGAAATGCCTTCCAGCCAAAAGAACGTGCGCTTATCTCCTTTGGCAAACGAGATATAACCCATGGGGAACGAGATAGATTTAAACAAAATGCCGATTGCCATCAGACGGATGACGGGGATGAGAGACAAGAATTTGTCGGTTAGCAGTAGGCGGATGATGGTAGGAGCCAACAAGATGACAGTAAGAACCAGAGGGGTAATTGCCAAGGAAATAATTTCTGTTTGTTGGTTTACCAGAAGGCGTACTTTGCTATTGTTTGTGTTGATGGCAGCCAGACGTGGCATGAAATCCATGCTGATGGCGGTAAAGACCAAACCTGAATATTGGTTTGTGATGGAGTGTGCTGCTTGGTACAGACCTACATCGTCCAACGAACCGATGTTGCGGATAAACAAGTTTAACAAGTAGCTGGCAAGTGTACCTAATAAGGTAGATAGCATCATGACAATACCTAACGATAGCATTTGCTTGGTTTGCGGAGATAGGATGCTTGGGGTCTCTACTATTTCTGTCTGGACAGCACAGCGACGCTGGTAGTAGTAAAAGATGTACAGTGACAACGATAGGATTATCATAGCCGGTACGATACCGTCGTATCCGAAATAATAATAAAGCGGTACACCGATGAGCAGACCGGTGATGGAACCGATAACCGAAGCATAGGCTAATTTCCTAATGGCACGTATGCCTTGCAAGATTGATAATTCACCGTTGGATAGGGTGGTTAGGAATATAAAGACGGACAATCCGATAAAATACCATTGATAGTGGGTAGAACCGAAAGTCCACTCGCTGAGAAGTCCGGAGAGGCAACAAGTGAGTAAGGCACCAAGCAGAGAGGTAAGGCGTAGTAGCTTTCCGGACAATTTGATGACTTGAGTCAGGAGTGTCGGATTTTGATTCTCATTGGCTTGCGATACTTCTTTTACAATGCTTAGGTTTAGTCCGAGCGAACTTAATTGCTGAATGCTGTTGGCTGCTGTCGTTAGCAAGGAGGCAATACCCATTCCTTCTGTCCCCAACAGAATAGCAACAAGTTTTCCGCGAATCAGGTTGATGAGAATGTTGAAAACTTGTATACCTCCAAAAGTGGCAGTCCCTTTGGCTATTGACTTGTAAGAATCGGATTGTTTCATTTAGTTTCCTATTAGTATAGAATCCGGTAGGATGTCATTCCATTCTTTGTTGTATTCATTATTGTAAACGATTGTAGTGCCTTTTTGTTGTTTTAGCAAGGCGGCAAATTTCCCTAATGACCCTTGGCTGGTGATGAGATGCTTGCACGATGCCATTAATACTAAATCCATGTATCCTTTGTCTGAGCCATTTATGTCTATCAGCTGATAGTTTCCGGTAGCAGGTAGCTGTGGAATGAGTTCTTTTTGACACCAGTCCGACTCGTCGGAGAAGATGAAAAAGCATCCAGGACTGTATTGTTGGGTCAGGTATTCGATGGCATGTGAAAAATAGGAGATGGTACAAGGATTTCCATATGCCGGATGATAGGTGGCAAGGTCTCCACGGCGGACGTGGATGGCTGTGGCGTCTTTGGTTTGGCATATTTGCTTCCTGATGGTTTGGTTTGGAGTATCGAGCACATCGGTATTGAGGGTAAACTGCTGTTGAAAGAGCTGGCTGTAAAGATTGTCTGGGTTTTTATAGTATCCGTCCAGATATAGCGGAGGAGTCAGATTCAGATAATCCAGTTCGTTCTCTCCGAAATAGTCGTTGTTATGTAGGAAGAGGAGATGATAAAGGCGTGATTTGAATCGTGACGCTTTGTGGAAAGGAAGCGATGGAAATAATTTTAGCAAGTCGAAGTTTCTGCAAAACATCCCTTTCGAATCTTTTCCTGAAACCTTAAACCAATGTAAATCGAACTCGATATTGTAGCCTTTGTGTTGAAATAAGCATCCTATCAAATAAAAATGCATTTGTGAACAGATGCCTCCATCCATTTGGATAATGACAGATGGTTTTAACAAGTGACATTTATAGAGTATTTTAAAT
>DYCT01000055.1:1894-9556 GCA_019417975.1 Bacteroides sp. | reverse complement strand
GGTTATTTGATTAATATTTAACTGGTCCCGATTTTAACGGGACACTAATGATATGAAAAAATAATTTTGATGAATACTTCACCTAAAATCATTGTATCTCTAACTTCTTTCCCAGAGGTGTTGCCTTATGCTATTCAGGCTATCCGTTCTATATTAAATGGAACTGTTCTTCCTGACAAAATTGTTTTGTATCTTGATTCTTATAGGTTTCCAAATGGTGTGTTACCTATAGAGTTAACCGATTTTTTGGTTCAAAACAAACTTGTGGAAGTCAGATTTGATCCTGCTAAAATTCGTTCTTATAAGAAACTTATACCAGCTTTACGTGATTTTCCAAACGATGTGATTGTGACAATTGATGATGATATCAAATATCATCCCGATTTATTATATAGTTTAGTTAAGTATCATAAAAAGTTACCGAAAGCTATTATTGCGCATCGGGTTCGTCTAATAAATCCGAATGCCTCTTATTCAAAATGGCGTAAATTCAAGTGGTATGATTTTCTTTTTAAACGTATTCATTACAACAGACTTGCTATGCAGACGGGAGTAGGAGGTGTATTATATCCTCCTCATTCGTTGGATGAAAATATGCTTGATGCTTCTGTTTTTATGGAATTGGCTCCTACCAACGATGATATTTGGTTTTGGGCAGCAGCTGTATCAAAAGGTACGTATGTTGTACCTCTTCCTAATTGACATCGTAGTATGAATGAAGTGGGAAAACCTAAGCAGTTTTCACTGAAAACTGTTAATCTGAAAGCGGGAGACGATCGTAACCGCTGTGCTTTTGATAATATTTTAAATCGATATCCGCTGATAAAAGAAAGAATAAAGGATGGAAAATAAAATTGAATCTGTTGATATAGTATATCTTTGGGTCGATGGAAATGATCCTGAATGGCAGGCTAAACGTAATGCTTTTTTAGGAAAAACAACAGAGGTATCGGAAATAAATTGTAAGGGTCGATACGTAAATAATGATGAACTTAAATATAGTTTGCGGTCGATGTCACAGTATGCACCTTGGCTGCGTAAAATATTTATTGTAACGGATAACCAGACACCGAAGTGGTTAGATGCAAGTAATCCTAAAGTTCAGATTGTTGACCTTAAGGAAATTATGCCTACAGAGTGTTTGCCTTGCTTTAATTCTAGTCTGATAGAGTATTTCTTATCTCAAATACCGGACTTGTCTGAGCATTTTTTGTATGCCAACGATGATATGTTTATCAACAAGCCGGTACAAATATCGGATTTTTTTACTTCAGAAGGTTTCCCTATTGTACGTTTGACTCGCAAGCCTTTTCGGCGCTTGCGTTGGTTTTGGAGAGAGAAAATCTGTAGGAATCCGTTGAAGAATTATAGTGCGACAATTGCTAATGCTTCGAAGTTGGTACAAGAGAAGTTCGGAGTCTACTATTCAGGAATGTCTCATCATAACATTGATTCGTATCGGAAAAGTGATTGCAGGCGTGTGAGTGAAGAAATAATGTATAAGGAGTTTTCGGCTGGCTATACGAATCATGTGCGTAGTAGAAGTGATATTCAACGTATCGTTTATTCGTATGCAGCATTGGCCGAAAAACGTGCTGAACTTTGTTATGTAACGAATAAGGAGTCAATGCATGTAGCCATACATAAAAAACATCATTATGCTCGGTTGGAGAAAAACAAACCGTTGTTTTTTTGTATGAACGATTCGGAGTATGCCAACGATAGTGACAGAAAACGAATGCATCAATATTTGGAACAACGATTCCCTATTAAATCTGTTTTTGAACGATAATTAGCATTCGAGATAAATTGAAAATAACCAATTGTCTGTCATTGATAAGACTCACATCAATGACGGATTGTTTTTCAATGTAACTATCGTTTGTCGAAGGTTGAGGTTGATTAGCCATAGATGTGTAATGAACGTAGTAGAAAGTTTCAACCTTTATTTTGAATTCTGTTAATCAAGGATTAATCTGGAATATCATTCAGGTCGTAAGCTTCAAAATATCCCATATCTCGCAAAGTAGTTACGCGGGCTCTTCCGCGTGACCGTTTAGCCAGAAATTCTTCGTACGACTTCACTGCGTAATGATTGATACGAATTATATCTTGTTGAGGTATTCGGTCGCGAAATCCTTTTTTTAATACGTCACCGTGTGAATCAACAGCTTTCCCACTGATACGTGCCGCTTCGTGACAACCAGTCATGGTGCATACACATCGTGGGTTGGCTATGCTTTTCACATGTGTGTTCAATCGGTGTTGTGGGAATGAATGTCGGTGAAAACGCTCCATTACTTTTCCCGGTTCTTTGGTTTTTGCTCCTCCGCTTCCGTATACCAGCCAATTTATTTCTACTACAGAATAAGGCTCCATTCGGTGAAGGAATTGCGGAATGTTGGTATCTTTTTGAGGTACAATAAACTCATCCAAATCGATAACAGCAATCCATCGTGCATCCAATCTGTGTCTTTCAAAACAGTCGTCGTATGCAGCCAATTGTTTTTTTTGTCCGGGGAAATAAGTATACTCTACTATACCCGAGTTAATGAAAGGGGTTAGCACTTCTTTTGTGCAATCTGTGCTTTCATTGTCGTAGATGTAGAATTTTTCAACACCTTGTTTCATATGCCATTCTATCCATTCCTTGAAGTAGGGACCTTCGTTTTTGGCAATGGCACATATTGCTAGATAATATTTAGGAACAGTATGATCCTTCTTCATCCGGTATTTTAGTTTCAATGCTTTCCAAAATCCATAGCGCAACACACCGCGCCATCTGTTACGTGCCATTTTACAGGGAATCAGACCTGCTATCATTTCAGCGAAGACTTTCTGCATGGTGACTGATGGGTTTATAGTTCGAAACTCGATTTTTCCGGTAAGATATGCTCAAATGCTTGTTGGATATTTTCCATTACTTGTGTATAATTGCGGATATGCACATTGTCATTGAGACATATCAGTGAATACGACTGGTTATAGATGGCTTTGACCGCTTTGTTAGCTTTAATCATAAGAGGGAACATCTTGGTGTCGCTGTAGGTATTGTAGGGCTCAAAGTTGCCTCGGCAAATCTGCCAAGTACGGAACAATTCGGGTGTATAGTCTGTCAAATCACGAAAACGATTGGCCGAAGTAGCTGTCAGCTCTTTTTCGGCAACAGCCCATACCTCTTCGAATGTCGATTTTAAGTATGGTTGTGCGTTATGTGGGGTACGTAATGTGATAAATTTGCTGTAAGGTTTGAGTAGGTAGTTCCAACGTGCCCGTGCTCCATAACTTTTATGAAACCATTTGTCGTGGTCGCGTGCCATCACTTCTTTCTTGTCGAAGTGATGGTTGATGATTTTCAGATTGTTTTTGATGCGTTTGTACCATTGCGACCATGATGGGTTATACAAAAAAGTCGCAATATCGCAAGGTAGCCCATTTTTGAAGAAACGTTCCTGGCTGATGTGATTGATGAGATAAAAATCGTCATTGAAATAGACGAAATGTTCGGACAATCCTGGAATCTTATGAATATACCGCTCAATGACTACCGAGTTATAGGTAGGCAGGAATTGTTGTGGAATGTAATCTTTGTGGTTTACCAAGTGAATTTTAGGGTTGTTCTCATCGAGCCATTCCGGTTTCTGTCCACTGGTTACGAAATGGATTTTACGTACCCACGGTGCAAACTTTTCCACGCCACGAAACCAGTATTTCAAAAAACCGTAATCGCGGAAGCGTGCTACCGAAAGTTCGTTTTTGGTATTGTCTATCTTGGGAGAATATTTTGCAAATTCCGCTTGCCATTGGGGGTCGTTCATATCAACCCATGTGATTACAAAATCGATGTCCATAGTAGTGGGATTCCTCATATCTTCTTTTGTATTATCTTAGCAGTCAAGTTTCTCGGCATGTTTGAACCGGTTATGTGTCCATAAATACAGTTCCGGCTGTCGTCCGATTTCTTTTTCCAATAGTTGGAAATAGATGGTTGTCAGTTCAAAATCGGGCAATGACTGCGGATTTTTGTTCATTTGTACAAACTCCGCTTCGTAATAGCCTCTTTTTATTCTGTTTACTTTTAGAAACCAGGCTTCGAAGCCATAGTGTTTCGTAATTTTTTCTGTCCCTGTCAATACGGGAGTCTTGTGGTGGAGAAATGGAATGAAATAGCGTGCTTCTTGTTTTTTAGGCGATTGGTCAGCTATAAAGCCGATCGCACAAGTTTGTTGGTTATGCGTCATTTCATTGATATAACGTGCTGTTTTCCGCATATCTACACATACGGCTCCCATCCGTTCTCTGTTGTGCAAAATCAGCCTGTCCATGTTTTCGTTGCGCAACTTATGGTAGATTTGTGCACCGATGGTATTTTTTTCCAGCCACAAAGGCATCGAAGATATCCATTCCCAGTTACCGAAATGTCCCAGGTAAATGGAAATGGATTTTCCTTGTCGAAGTAATGCATTTATATCTTCTGCATTGTTGAATTTCATTCGCTTGCTAATCTCTTCCGGTGAGATAGTGGTCATCTTTCCGCTTTCCAAAATCATATCCATAAAGAAGTGGTAAAACTTCTTTTCGATGTGCTTGATTTCCGTCAGGCTTTTCTCCGGAAAAGATTCTGTTAGGTTCTTTCTCACAATTTTTCTGCGGTATCCTATTACGTAGTAGAGGATGTAGAACATCGCATCCGATAGAGGATAGAGTACGCAGAATGGGATATGCGATAAGAACCTTAACAGAAAATGTAGCAAGTGATATGTCATAATGTGTTGATTGCTTTTTCGATGCGGGCCAATGTTTCTTCTTTACCAATCAGTTCGGTGATATCAAACATGTGAGGACCTTTGCATTCGCCTACTACTGCCAGACGGAAAGCGTTCATTACATTTCCCATGTGGTATCCTTTTTCGGTAATCCAACCGATTACGATATCTTCTGCAGGTTTCGAAGAGAAATCTTCTATATTTCTCAACACTTCCATCAGTTCAGTCATAATGCGGGGTGTATCTTCGTTCCAACGTTTTTTCACGTCTTTTTCTGCATAACTTGTAGGAGCGACGAAGAAGAAACGAGTCTGATCCCAGATTTCTTTGATGAAGTTGACACGGCTTTTTACCAATGAAACGACATGAGCTAAGAATTCATCGCTGTAAGCTGCTACGTTTACACCATTTGCTTCCAATACAGGACGGAAAAGAGTAGCTAATTCGTTGTCTGGTTTTTGCATGATATATTCATGATTGAACCATGTACCTTTCTTATAGTCGAATTTAGCACCGCTTTTGCTGCAACGGTTCAAGTCAAAGTGTTGGATGAGTTCATTCATGCTCATAACTTCTTGGTCGTTGCCTGGATTCCATCCTAACAAGGCAAGGAAGTTTACGACAGCTTCAGGCAAGTAGCCGCTTTCGCGATAACCCGAAGATACATCTCCTGTTTTTGGGTCGTGCCATTCCAAGGGGAATACAGGGAATCCTAAACGGTCACCGTCGCGCTTACTCAGTTTACCATTGCCTTCCGGTTTTAGCAACAAGGCTAAGTGTGCGAATTGAGGCATTGTATCAGCCCAACCTAAGTAACGGTATAGCAATACGTGCAATGGGGCACTAGGCAACCATTCTTCACCGCGGATTACATGAGTTACTTCCATCAAATGGTCATCAACAATATTAGCTAAGTGATAGGTAGGGAGCTGATCGGCTGATTTATACAATACTTTATCATCTAGAATAGAAGAGTTGATAACGACTTCTCCTCGGATAAGGTCGTTTACATGTACATCTTCGTTGGGTTCTATCTTGATACGAACTACATATTGCTCTCCGGCTTCTATCATGGCTTTTACTTCTTCTGCCGGAAGGGTCAATGAATTGCGCATTTGCATACGAGTGGAAGCATCGTATTGGAAATTAGGAATTTCTTTGCGTTTGGATTCCAGTTCTTCAGGGGTATCGAATGCAATATAGGCGAGGTTATCGTTTAATAATTGGTCAACATACTTTTTATAGATCACTCGGCGTTCGCTTTGGCGGTATGGGCCATAATTGCCACCGAAACCTACACCTTCGTCGAATCGGATACCCAGCCATGTGAGTGCTTCGATGATATAGTTTTCTGCTCCTGGCACAAAACGATGTGAGTCTGTATCTTCAATACGAAGAATTAAATCACCGCCATTTTGTTTGGCAAACAAATAGTTATATAATGCTGTGCGTACACCTCCGATATGCAATGCCCCTGTAGGACTTGGTGCAAAACGGACTCTAACTTTTCTTTGAGTCATAATTCTTTCTTTCTATAATAAATATGACAAAAGTACTCCTTTTTTTTGGCTTGATAAACTTTTTTATGCAGATTTCGCTTTTTAGTCGGAGATTGTTTTTTATTCGTTAATGATTTATTGTAAAGGAGGCTTGTCGAAGGGGTTATGTGGTTTGAGTTTCATAGCTATAGACGATTTGAGGCATGACGAAACGAGTGTAAAAAAGCCAGGCACTGCAAGTGCTTGGCTTTTTTATATGATATCCTGTATTTGTTTTTCGGGTAGTAGGAGATGCTTTCGTTATAGACCGAAACGTTGTTTGATAACTTCTACGTAGTCCAACTTTTCCCAAGTAAATAGTTCCACTTCGATGGTTTTGGTTTCTTGGTAGCGTGAAGTATAGGTTTTCTTCACGATTTGTGGAGTACGACCCATGTGTCCGTATGCGGCTGTTTCTTCGTAAATAGGATTACGGAGTTTCAGTCTTTCTTCGATGGCGCGTGGGCGTAAGTCGAACAATTCTGCGATTATATTTGCTATTTCACCATCGCTCATATTTACGTGGCTTGTTCCGTATGTATTTACATAGATATTTACCGGGCGAGCTACTCCAATGGCGTATGATATTTGTACGAGCATTTCGTCGGCTACTCCGGCTGCTACCATGTTTTTAGCAATGTGACGTGCTGCATATGCTGCACTACGGTCCACTTTGCTGGGGTCTTTTCCAGAGAATGCACCACCTCCGTGAGCTCCTTTGCCACCATAAGTATCTACGATAATCTTGCGACCGGTCAGACCGGTATCACCGTGAGGACCTCCAATCACGAATTTGCCGGTTGGGTTTACATGATAGGTAATCTTATCATTAAACAGTGCTAAGACAGCTGGATTGTGGATTTCTGCAATCACACGTGGCATAAGTATTTCGATGACATCTTTACGTATTTGAGCCAACATTTCTTCATCGGCCTTTAGTTGAGCTGCTTCTGTTGTGTCGGCAGGGGCAATGAAGTCGTCGTGTTGAGTAGACACAACGATGGTATTAATGCGTACCGGATGGTTGTTGTCATCGTATTCGATGGTTACCTGACTCTTGGAATCTGGGCGGAGGTAAGTCATTTCTTTGCCTTCGCGACGGATATCGGCCAATACACGGAGAATCTTATGTGCAAGGTCGAGTGAAAGGGGCATGTAGTTTTCAGTTTCATTGGTAGCGTATCCAAACATCATACCTTGATCTCCTGCTCCTTGGTCCATAGGGTTTTCACGTTCCACTCCGCGGTTGATGTCGGCACTTTGTTCGTGAATAGCGGAAAATACACCGCATGAATTTCCATCGAACATATATTCGCTTTTGTTGTATCCTATACGATTAATTACCTGTCGTGCAATTA
>DYCT01000055.1:0-1884 GCA_019417975.1 Bacteroides sp. | reverse complement strand
CTTCACCCGCTAGTACTACTTGTCCGGTAGTAACTAAGGTTTCGCAAGCTACTTTTGAACTGGGGTCGAATGCCAACAGTTTGTCAAGTACAGCGTCCGATATTTGGTCGGCCACTTTGTCGGGGTGTCCTTCAGACACCGATTCGGATGTAAATAAGTATCCCATTTTGATTGAGAATTAATAAAATGAATAATAAAATGCAAAATAGGGAAATGGATGTGTGAGCTGAAATGCACAATAAAGAGTTGTCATTTTAGCATTTTTTATTGTGGTTGCAAGCTACCCAAATCTTTCCACATATTTTTTACGGTGCAAAGGTAGTGATTATTTAAAAGTAAATACTACACAGGTTGCACTTTAACATTTAATTGTGATTGCTTCGTAAAGTTGTTTTATGGTTTGGTGTAAAGTGGGATGCATACATTCGCTTGCTATTTCTGCCAATGGTTGCATTACGAAAAGACGTTGGTGCATTAGGGGATGTGGGATGGTCAGTTCAGGAGTTTGCATGACCAAGTCGTCATAAAGCAGTATATCAATATCAATAGGGCGGTCGGAATACACGCCATTGATTGATTTTTGTTGTCGTCCCAACTCTATTTCTATTTGTTTGATAAGTGCCAGTATTTCTAAGGGAGTATGTGTGGTTTCTACAATGCAAGCAGCATTGAGAAAAGTATTATCCGATTTGAATCCCCAAGGTTCTGTTGTATAAAAGCCGGATAGAGAGTTAATTCTCCCTATCCGATTCTTTATTTGTTCCATGGCAAGCAGAAGATTGGCTTTCTTGTTGCCAAGATTTGTTCCTAATCCGAGATAAACGTTTGCTGTAGGCATATCTTTAGTCTACAATGAGCATGGCATCGCCATACGTTCCGAAACGATAGTCTTCTTTCAAGGCCACGTTGTATGCATTCATCACTTCATCGTATCCACCAAATGCGGCAACAAGCATCAGTAAGGTAGAGTAAGGCAGATGGAAATTGGACAGCAGGCTGTTTGCTACAGTAAATTCGTAGGGTGGGAAGATGAATTTGTTGGTCCATCCTTCAAACTCCTTCAAGTGACCGTCTGTGCTCACTGCTGTTTCGATGGCACGCATCACGGTTGTTCCTACTGCACAGATGTTTTTCCCAGCATCTTTTGCTCTGTTTACCATGGTTACGGCATCGGTGTCAACAAACATTTGTTCTGAGTCCATCTTGTGTTTTGTCAGGTCTTCCACATCTATTTCGCGGAAGTTTCCCAGACCGGCATGCATGGTGATATAAGCAAAATCGATACCTTTGATTTCCATGTACTTCATCAGCTCACGGCTGAAGTGCAGTCCGGCAGTAGGAGCTGTTACGGCTCCTTCGTTTTTAGCAAAGATGGTTTGGAAACGTTCTGCGTCTTCCGGCTCTACAGGACGATTGATGAAGCTTGGCAAGGGAGGTTCGCCCAAAGCATAGAGTGCTTTTTTAAATTCATCATGTGAACCATCGTATAAGAATCGGAGTGTACGGCCTCGTGAGGTTGTGTTGTCAATTACTTCAGCTACCATTGAGTCATCTTCACCGAAATACAGTTTGTTACCAATACGTATTTTACGAGCCGGGTCTACCAATACATCCCATAAACGCAGATTTTCGTTCAGTTCACGTAGCAAGAACACTTCGATACGTGCTCCTGTCTTCTCTTTGTTTCCATACAGACGTGCAGGGAATACTTTGGTATCATTAAAGATAAATACGTCTTTGTCGTTGTAATAGTCAAGAATATCCTTAAAGGTTTTATGTTCTATATCGCCTGTTTTACGGTGCAATACCATTAGACGAGATTCGTCTCTGAACTTTGTAGGATGTAACGCAATCTTTTCTTCTGGTAATTTGAATTTAAACTGT
>DYCT01000054.1 GCA_019417975.1 Bacteroides sp. | reverse complement strand
TTATAGTGTTGCGGAATTAAGGTATAATAAATATGTAGACGCTTTGTACGACAACACAATCTTTGCCAACGAAACCAACTTCAACAAGTTCTTGAACAAGCCAAGCAAAAAAGCGGCTGAAAAAGACCTGATGTACCAGTTTGCCAAAGCCAAATGGGATGCAATAAGAATGTATCAAGACGAAAGAATTAAATCTCTCGAAGGTATGGATATCCTTTACAAAACATACGTACGCGGTCTGGGCGAAATGAATGCTCCTACCCCACAGTATCCAGATGCCAACTTCACCCTCCGTATGACCTACGGTAATGTAAAATCGTATAGTCCGGCAAACGGTATCCACTACGATTACTTTACAACAACAGACGGTATTTTGGAAAAAGAAGATCCTACCAATCGTGAATTTGTTGTACCAGCTAAGCTGAAAGAACTGATTAACAACAAAGATTTCGGTCGCTATGCAATGAAAGATGGTGTAATGCCTGTATGTTTCACTTCGACCAACGACATCACTGGCGGTAACTCAGGTAGCCCGGTTATCAATGCACACGGTGAATTGATAGGTGCTGCCTTCGATGGAAACTGGGAATCGCTGAGCGGTGATATCAACTTCGACAAAGTAAAACAACGTTGTATCTGCGTAGACATCCGCTACGTGCTCTTCATTGTTGAGAAACTGGGTGGTGCTAAACACTTAATTGACGAAATGACAATTGTGGAATAAATTAAACACAACCTTATAATGGCAACAGCAGCTTCTTGAAAAGGGAGTTGCTGTTGTTGTTATATACCTATTCCTCACTCCAGGCACCTCTTTCTCTCTTTCCAAACTGCTAAATTATGCTGAAAAAGATAGTCTCTATCAATAAATTACTCTATCTTTACGACCTTTAAATACTCAGACCATTATGATAAAACAACTGAATCTAACATTCATCCTATTGGTTTGCTTAACCGGAATCGCATTTGCTACCAACAGCATGAAACAAGACGAACAACCAAGCGGACAAGTCATCCCAATGACTAACGAACTGTTTATACAACAAATATTCGACTACACCACGGCCAAAGAATGGGCATTTAAAGGCAACAAACCTGTTGTCATCGACTTCTACGCTACTTGGTGTGGTCCTTGCAGATCTATAGCTCCTATCTTAAACGAACTTGCCGAAGAGTATAAGGAACAAATAACGTTCTATAAAGTAGATACCGATTCGGAAAAGGGACTTTCCATGGCAATGGGAATCCGTTCGCTTCCCACCATCGTACTGATTCCTATAAACGGACAGCCTCAAATCATTGTGGGAGCAGCCAATAAAGAAACCTTCAAAAGAGCCATCGAAGAAGTGCTTCTGCATCCTCAGTCGAACGAAAAACCCTCCAATCTATGAACGAAAAAATCATAAACGAGTCTTACGAAAAAGCAATCAGCCTGCTTGAAGCCGGCCGACTGAAAGAAGCACTCTCACAAATAGAGCAGCTGAGTTATGGGTTGCCCGACCAATCATTACAAAACTCGATTGAGGAAGCCAACACTACTTACAAATATCTATTGCAATACTTGAAAATGGGAGTGACCGACCCTGAGCGCCAAAGACAATACAATAAACTACTGAACACGGCTTATCAAATAGCCGATTATGCTTGTGTTGCGCAATTGAGTACTATCTCAAACCATTATTATTTCGACCGTTTGCGTTATTACCGCAACCCTCCCCTACGAAGTTTACAACAATTGCAATTTGAGCTTGAATCCTACACAGAAGAAAGCGCCCTCAGCGAACTGCCGGGAAGAAAATTCCAATCAAGCAACGAAAAACTGGCACTGCAAAAACGCCACGACCAAGCATACGAAGAATTGTTCTACCGCGTTTGGCTCTCCGGATTTTGGAGCTCGGCAAACTACGAAGAAGCCAATGCACTAATGCACTCTGTATTGGTGCCGCAAAACGATTTATCTATATTCATCAGCGCACTGACGCTCAGCTTAATGCAGTTTTTCGATTACCGTAAATTTACTCTTCTGCTGGATGCATACGAACAAAATGACAACGAAGTAAAGCAAAGAGCTTTAGTAGGCATCGTGCTTATCGTCTATCTATATGATAAACGTATACAGCTATACCCTGAACTAAAATCACATCTGGCCTTACTCAACGAGAATAAAACGTTTATCGAAGATATTAATCGGGTTCAGATACAACTTCTTCGCAGCCGAGAGACGCAGAAAGCGGACAAAAAGATGCGAGAAGAAATCATTCCACAATTCATGAAAGCCATCCGGGAAACTAAAAAGATGGACTTGAACGACCTTGATGAAGAAGCGCTGTACGAAGACTTCAATCCGGAATGGGAAGACTGGATGAAGCGTGCGGGAATCGAAGATAAGATGAAAGAGCTGAGCGAGATGCAACAAGAAGGCATTGACATGTATCTCAACACGTTCTCGCAACTGAAGTCGTTCCCCTTTTTCCGACAAATGCCTAACTGGTTTTATCCTTTTGACATACGTCATTCAGCTCTACAAGAAGCTGGATTGAAAATGCAAGACAGCAGTTCTACGCAAAACTCACTGATGTATGCCAGACTCTTTTGCAACTCAGACAAGTATTCTTTCTCGTTTATGATAGCCGGACTGCCCGGCAATCAGCAGGAAGTGCTGACACAACAGATGTTTGCTCAAACAGAAGAGATAAACAGCGAAGAGCTAATCCGTAAAATAAAAGAAGTCGAATCGAAACCGACAGAGATATGCAACCGATACATCCAAGACTTGTACCGGTTCTTCAAGCTATTCCCTTATCGGTCCGGATTCCAAGATGTGTTCAAAGAGTCGCTCCTCATCTACGCTTGCGAGTCAGTAAAAGCTGCCTTTTCAAGTCCTATCCACAAGCGAGCCTTAGCCGACTACTTGTTCCGCAAAGGCTATATGGACGAGGCGCTAACCATCTACCTGAACTTACTGACGCAAACAAGTCCAAGCGCTGAAATATATCAACGAATCGGTTATTGCCATCAGCAGCTCAAAGCTTACCTCAAAGCAATCGAAGCTTATCTCCAAGCCGATGCCATACAGCCCGATCAACTATGGACACAACGCCACTTAGCTGTATGCTACCGTTTGTCGCAACAGTATTCACAAGCATTATTCTACTATAAAAAAGTAGAAGAAACCGAGCCGGACAATCTGAAAATCTTATTGCAAATAGGTTTCTGCCTCATCCAGACTCAAAATTACGAAGGAGCTCTCCCTTATTTCTTTAAAGTGGATTATCTGAATCCAAGCTCCCTAAAAGCACAAAGGTCCATCGCTTGGTGTTCTTTCCTGTGTGGAAAATTTGCACAAGCACAGAAATACTATCAGAAAATCATTGAGAAGAAGGCTCAAGCAGAAGATTACCTAAACATGGGGCATGTGATGTGGGTATCCGAAACACTCGATAAGGCCATCCCCTATTATGTCGATGCCCTCAAGCATTCGGAAGATTATGAACATTTCTTCCAAACCTTTGCACAAGACAAAGAAGTACTTGTCAATGCCAATATTCCCGATGAAGAAATCACATTAGTACAAGATTTAATCCGGTACGAAGCCGACTGATAAAAACAAATAGAGGGGATGTCACTTCACATTGCGACATCCCCTCATTTTTTCAGAAAGTATTTATACTATATATTACTTGTCACCAAAGTAACGGTTGTACAAGCCTTCGAAGCCTTTACCATGACGAGCTTCGTCTTTACACATTTCATGAACAGTGTCATGAATTGCATCCAAGTTCAACGCTTTTGCACGAGTAGCGATACGCTTCTTGTCTGCGCAAGCACCCTGCTCTGCATCTTTACGTTTCTGCAAGTTGGTTTTTGTATCCCATACAACGTCGCCCAACAATTCTGCAAATTTAGCAGCATGTTCAGCTTCTTCCCAAGCATATCTCTTGAAAGCTTCTGCTACTTCAGGATAGCCTTCACGATCAGCCTGACGGCTCATTGCCAAATACATACCAACTTCTGTACATTCACCCATGAAGTGATTATTCAGGTCTTTAATCATTTCTTCGTCACAACCTTTTGCAACACCAATCACGTGCTCATCAGCGAATACCATAGCACCGCCTTCAGCTTCTTCTACTACTTCTACAAACTTGCTTGCCGGAGCTTTACACAACGGACACTTCTCTGGAGCTGCATCACCTTCATGAATATAACCACAAACTGTACATCTAAACTTTTTCATACGTCTCTAATTTTATAAGTTAGTTAATAATTTATTTCTTCTTTTGTTTCTTTACACTGACATTCTTTACAAATTCCTTTATAATACTGGTGAACTTCTGTCACCGTATATCCGGTAGCCTCTATTTGAGCCAAATCTTCTACTCGACTTACCATCGGTACATCATAGATACGACCACAATGAGTACACAAAAAATGAGCATGGTCTGTTGTATCGCCGTCGAAACAAACATTTCGCTCTGCAATGGTAAGCATCTGTACCGCCCCTTGTTCATAAAACAACTTCAGTGTATTATAAATTGTTGTTTTTGATAAAGTGGGCATCGCTGCGCTCAACTCTTTGTATATTTCTTCAACCGAAGGATGTGTACGATGAATCAGCAGATACTCCATAATAGCAATACGCTGCTGTGATGGTTTTATCTGACATGACAACAAATGATTGTAAGCGTTCATCATACTTTTTTCTTATTTACTTTTCAACTTGTTTATGTTTTTAAATTTGTAATTATTACAATCTGATAACAAGTGCGAATATATAAAGATTATTTTTATCCTGCAATAGTCCGCTATCCTTTTTGACATCTTTTAAAGGAATTATCCCTTTCTTATTAGGAATATCTATCTACATTTGTGAATGTATCAAAAGTATATAGATATATGAATTATGGTTTTGTAAAGGTGGCAGCTGCTGTTCCCTCCGTAAAAGTGGCCGATTGTAAATACAATGCCGCTCAAATAAAAGACTTGATAACAAAGGCCGACGAACAAGGAGTAAGCATCATTTCTTTTCCGGAAATGAGCATCACATCTTATAGCTGTGGTGATCTTTTTGCCCAACAGATTCTATTGGAAGAAGCTGAAATGGCTTTACTGCAATTGGTTAACGACACTCGCCATTTAGATATTATCAGCATAGTGGGCATGCCCATCGCAGTCAACAGTTCATTGATAAATGCAGCCGTAGTGTTCCAACATGGCAAAGTATTGGGCGTTGTACCCAAAACTTACTTGCCCAACTATAAAGAATTCAACGAGATGCGCTGGTTTACATCGGCTAAACAGTTGTGTGAACACACTGTATTGCTGTGTGGCGAACAAGTGCCTTTCGGCACCAACCTACTCTTCGACACACCCAACACTTGTTTCGGTATTGAGTTGTGTGAAGACGTATGGGCGCCTATCCCACCCAGCACGTTGCTTTCCTTGAAAGGAGCCGAACTGATATTCAACCTTTCCGCCGATGACGAAGCAATTGGTAAAAACGAATATCTCCACACACTCATTAGCCAGCAATCGGCCCGCACTCTTTCCGGATATATCTTTGCTTCCAGTGGTTTTGGCGAATCAACGACCGATATTGTGCTTGCCGGCAATGGATTAATCTACGAAAACGGTACGATTTTGGCCGAATCAGAACGCTTCAAACACGAGGCGCAATTGGTGATCAGCGAAATCGACGTAAATCGCATCCGCAACGAACGCCGTATCAATACCACTTTTGCAGCCAGTCGGGGATATTGGATAAACGAACCGGCTCAACACATCAGTACCGAACTGATTGACATGCGCGAGCTGCCCCTTACCCGACCGATAGACCCCCATCCGTTTGTACCTACAGGCGAGCACTTGGATAAATGCTGTCGCGAAGCCTTCTCCATACAAATAGAAGGATTAGCCAAGCGATTGGTACACACCCATTGTTCACACGCCGTGATTGGCATTTCCGGTGGTTTGGATTCTACCTTAGCTCTATTGGTCTGTGCAAAGACATTCGACAAGCTGGACTTACCGCGCGAAGGCATCATCGGTATCACCATGCCGGGCTTTGGCACCACCGACCGCACATATCAAAATGCGCTCTCTCTGATGAAATCATTAGGCATCACTATCCGCGAAATCAGCATCAAAGATGCCTGTATCCAACATTTTAAAGATATAGCGCACGACATCAATGTGCATAACGTGACTTACGAAAATTCACAAGCACGCGAACGTACACAGATTTTGATGGATGTAGCCAACCAAGTCAATGGATTAGTGGTAGGAACAGGCGATTTATCAGAGTTAGTATTGGGATGGGCCACTTACAATGGAGACCAAATGTCAAACTATGGTGTCAATGCCGGCATCCCCAAAACATTGGTCCGCTACTTGGTGGAATGGGCTGCCCATAACGCAATGGACGAAGCTTCGCGCCTGACACTACTCGACATTGTAGCCACTCCTATCAGCCCAGAACTGATACCGGCCGACGAACAAGGCAACATCAAACAGAAGACAGAAGATTTAGTAGGTCCATACGAACTGCACGATTTCTTTATCTACCATTTCCTTCGTTTCGGATGTCGCCCAACTAAAATACATTACTTAGCCCGCAAGGCTTTCGGTGAAAAATATTCGGATGCTGTAATCAAAAAATGGCTAACCACCTTCTTCCGACGCTTCTTTGCCCAACAATTCAAGCGTTCATGCATGCCCGATGGTCCTAAGGTTGGCATCATCAGCCTAAGTCCGCGTGGTGATTTGCGCATACCAAGCGATGTTTCATCAGCACTGTGGCTGGAAGAATGTGAACGACTTCCGGAATAAAACCGAAGCCGGAAAAAACATCAACCACCGAGCAAAAAAAGGTGACTTCCCCACAAGGCAATAAAAGGCAAGAAACAATAGTATCCTAAGATACTTCAAAAAGTATCTTAGGTTCAACCGCAAAGTATCTTAAGATAAATGCCCAAGTATCCTAAGATACTTTGCGGTTTATCTTAAGATACTTTTGAGGCGAACCTAACACCTTGATTATATGGAGTATTTTAAAGGTCAAAAACAGTGCAAAAAAGAGCCTCTCAAGACCTCGATTACCCACTCAAATAGCCTTCCAGAAAGCCTGAAAATCTTTATAACGTCCGTAGCATACCAACTCATCATTTTCTTGAAGTGTAGCATCGTCCGGCAACTCATTAGCAACCGATTTCTCCAACAACGACACTCCCAAAAAGTTTTGTACAGTCGAAACACGCTTCAACGCCAATATCTTCATGCCAAACTCCTGTTCAAGCTTAAAGTCGTTCACATGAAATCCGACAAGCGAAGCCGGTATCGGGAATTTAAAGACATAATACTCTTCATCCACCTGAAAAGTCTCCACATTTATCCCCAACTCCAGAAGCCACACCAACTGGCGAGCAGCATCTTGCTCCGGACGTAAAATCCGGTCCAGATTGAATGCCTCCAGCACAGCCTTATGCACGGAATCGATAGCCCGAGCGTAAATATGCTTCACTTTCCGCTGCTTCAACAAGGCAATGGTCCGAATGGATGCACCGATATCTTCACCAATCGTCACAATAACCACATCCACATCACTAAACGGAAGCACAGAGAGCGACACCTCATCTGTTGCATCAATAATAAAAGCCGTAGACAACTTATCTTTCAAAGCATCTACACGATGCGGATTATTGTCCGCTCCTATCACTTCATTACCAAGCTGCGTCAGCTCTTTTGCCAACACGCTACCATAATTGCCCAAGCCTATAATAATATATCTCATAATACTTAGTTGATAATTATATTGTCTGTCGGATACCTATATTTTGTCACTCGTTTCTGACGGATAAACCCAAGCATACAGGTTATCATACCCACACGCCCCAAAAACATCATGAACGCAACCAGCAACTTACCGGGAATACCAAGCGCGGGAGTTACCCCCAAGGAAAGTCCAACGGTACCTAAAGCGGAGCAACACTCAAAGGTCAGCGTCAACAAAGACTGTCGAGGTTCTAAAAGACTCAATAGAAATACACCCCCGACCAATGCAAACAGAAACATCAGAATCGTAGCATCCGACCGGCGGATAGAGTCGGCAGGCAACTCTCGCCCAAAAACCTCCACGCGCTCACTTCCGCGCAACACTGCCCAAAGGTTTAATACGACTACCGCAAAAGCATTGACTTTGATACCTCCTGCTGTCGACTGTGAACCTCCTCCGATTATCATCAGCACCATCATCAGAAGGAGGCTCTGCATACTGAAAGTCATCAAATCAACACTGACAAACCCAGCGGTACGCGGACACACAGCATGAAAGAAAGCATGCGTCAGCTTGTCTGCCACAGACATTCCGGCATAAGCTCCATTCCACTCAAGCACAGCAAACCCAATCGTACCCACTACCAACAGCAGTCCGGTAACCGACAACACGATTTTTGTATTCAGATTGAGCAGATGCAGCTGTCTACGCTCTTTCTTCCGAAACAACAGTTTAAACAAACGTCGCAAATGATATACTGCCATCGACTTGAAGTTAACCAATATCGGAAAGCCGATACCACCCAACACAATGAGAACCGACAATGTGATGAAGAAGAAATTATGTCCATCCAAAATAGAGGAATGACCCAAACCACCCGGCCAGGTAGAAAGACCAGCATTACAAAAAGCCGAGACGGAGTGGAAAACAGAAAAAGCAATCTCGTCTTGCCAAGTAAGCCCCAAGGTGTCATGAATACTCACAAAAATCGCCAACATTCCTACCGTTTCCAAAGTCAAGGTAAACCCTAATATATATAATAAGGTAGAGAATAAAGAATCGAGCGATTCGGAACTAACCATATCACGCACCGCAAGCTGATTGTAGACCGAAGTGTTTCCCATAAAGAAAAGTGCAAAGAAACTGGTAAATGTCATCACTCCCAATCCTCCAACCTGAATAAGCAACAAAATGACTACAAGCCCCTGAAAAGTAAACGTAGAAGTCAAGTCCACTGTGGTAAGCCCAGTCACACAGGTAGCACTGGTCGCAGTAAAGAAAGCGTCAATCCAACTGATACCTTCATACGTGCATTTGGGCAACAAGAGCAATCCTGTTCCCAACAATATAATCACAAAAAAGCTACCGGCCAATATGAGCGAAGGATTCGTGCGTTTTCCCAACAGCCGCACAAGTCCATTGGAAATTTGCAGCAACGAGAGCAACAGCAATACAATCAGATGATAGGTTCGACTGCGAAACAACAACCAGACCTGATGCACCAATCCTTCTTCCGGTTCAAAAAAGAAAATCGGTACCAAGGTAAGATAAAGCAATCCGCTAAGCACCCAAGCCACCCATTTGAAATTCTTCTTGGCATCGCTATATTCAAACAGCAAGTGCAATGTAATGCTCATTAAAAAAACAATCCATACCCCTTGGTATACCCGCTCAATTACGGCTACCTGCGAAACCGTTGTCGGAAATCCATGCTCATAAACCATAGCTCCCAACAATGCCAACGCAGCCAGATAGGTACATATATTAACAATATTCAGCACAAACTGAATATAAGGATGTATCCATTTATTCTTGTATAAAAACGCCTGGCGATAGTTATTCCTATTCATTCCGTCTGATGTACGATATATATCACAAACATACAAAAAAACGTATAT
>DYCT01000053.1:4118-9701 GCA_019417975.1 Bacteroides sp. | reverse complement strand
GTCTTGACGAACTCATTGACCAAACCATTCCTGCTAACATTCGGTTGAAAGAGCCTCTTAAACTGGACAAACCAATGACCGAGCGTGCTTTCACTGAACATGTTGCTCAGTTGGCATCAAAAAACAAAATGTTCACATCTTACATCGGATGCGGATGGTATGACACCATTACCCCTGCTGTAATCCAACGAAATGTATTCGAAAATCCGGTATGGTATACATCATATACTCCGTATCAGACCGAAGTATCACAGGGTCGTCTGGAAGCGCTGTTAAATTTCCAAACAGTGATTACCGACCTTACCGGTATGTCACTCGCTAACTGTTCACTTCTAGATGAAGCTACAGCGGCTGCCGAAGCTGCTACCATGATGTTTGCTTTGCGCTCACGCCAGCAACAGAAAGCAGGTGCCAATGTACTCTTTATTGATGAGAACATCTTCCCACAGAATTTGGCAGTTATCCATACACGTGCTTTGCCTCAGGGCATGACACTCCGCGTTGGTTCTTACAAGGATTTGGAATTCACACCGGACATCTTTGCATGTATCATCCAATATCCAAACTCAAACGGTAGTGTAGAAGATTATCGCGCCTTTACAGAAAAAGCACATGCTGCCGGATGCAAAGTAGCTGTAGACGCTGATATCCTCAGCTTAGTATTGCTTACTCCTCCGGGTGAATGGGGAGCAGATATCGTATTCGGTTCTACTCAACGTCTGGGTATTCCAATGTTCTATGGTGGTCCGTCGGCTGCTTACTTCGCAACTCACGAAGACAACAAGCGTTACATTCCAGGCCGTATCATCGGCTGGTCGAAAGATAAATATGGCAAGCTCTGCTACCGTATGGCCTTGCAGACTCGCGAGCAACATATCAAACGTGAGAAAGCCACTTCCAACATCTGTACAGCTCAAGCTTTGCTTGCTACAATGGCAGGTTTCTACGCTGTATACCATGGTGCAGAAGGTTTGACAAACATTGCATCCAGAATCCACAGCCTCACTTGCTTCCTCAACAAGGCTATCGTGGAATTAGGTTACAAGCAGGTTAACGAAACTTTCTTCGACACATTACGCTTTACATTGCCAGAGCATGTTTCTGCACAACAGATTCGCACCATCGCTTTGAGCAAAGAAGTGAACTTGCGCTATTTTGAAAACGGCAACGTAGGTTTGAGTATCGATGAAACAACCGATTTGCAAGATGTAAACGTGTTGCTAAGCATCTTCGCCATTGCAGCAGAAAAGAACTTCCAGGAAATCACAGACATGCCCGAATGCTGTAACATTCCGGAATCTATGCGTCGTACAAGTACATTCTTAACTCACGAAGTTTTCAATAAATACCATACAGAGACTGAGATGATGCGCTACATCAAGCGTTTGGACCGCAAAGACATCTCTCTGACTCACTCTATGATTTCATTGGGTTCTTGTACCATGAAACTGAATGCAGCTGCCGAAATGCTGCCTTTG
Organism: Bacteroides sp.; assembly: GCA_019417975.1. Lineage (GTDB taxonomy): Bacteria > Bacteroidota > Bacteroidia > Bacteroidales > Bacteroidaceae > DYCT01. The sequence goes on along the minus strand of DYCT01000053.1, from coordinate 8,223 downwards.
AGCCGTCCGGAGTTTATGTGCATACACCCCTTGGTACCCGAAGACCAAGCAGAAGGATACCGCGAATTGATTCACAACTTAAGTGAACAGCTTAAGATTATTACAGGATTTGCAGGCGTCACTTTGCAACCTAACTCAGGTGCTGCTGGTGAATACACTGGCCTACGCATTATCCGCGCTTACCAAGAAAGCATCGGTCAAGGTCACCGCAACAAGATTTTGATTCCGGCTTCTGCCCACGGTACAAACCCTGCATCGGCCATACAAGCAGGTTTCGAAACAATCACTTGCGCATGTGATGCTTTGGGTAATGTAGACATCGAAGATTTGCGCGCAAAAGCTGAAGCTAACAAGGATAACCTTGCAGCTTTAATGATTACCTATCCTTCGACACACGGTATTTTTGAAACTGAAATTGTAGAAATCTGCAAAATCATCCACGCTTGCGGTGCTCAAGTTTACATGGATGGTGCCAATATGAACGCTCAAGTAGGTCTGACCAATCCGGGTACTATCGGTGCCGACGTTTGCCACTTGAACTTGCACAAGACATTCGCCAGCCCTCACGGTGGTGGCGGTCCAGGTGTAGGTCCGGTTTGCGTAGCAGAACACCTTGTACCATTCTTACCAAGTCATCCACACTTCGGAAGCGACCTCAACACAGTAGCTGCTGCTCCGTTTGGTAGTGCCGGTATTCTGCCTATCACTTACGGTTATATCAGCATGATGGGTGCCGAAGGTTTGGCTATGGCTACCAAGACAGCTATCCTTAGCGCCAACTATTTGGCAGCTTGTCTGAAAGACACCTACGGCATTGTTTACCGTGGTGCTACAGGTCATGTAGGTCATGAAATGATTTTGGAATGCCGCAACATCCATGAAGAAACCGGTATCAGTGAAAACGATATTGCCAAACGCTTGATGGACTTCGGTTACCATGCTCCTACCCTCTCCTTCCCGGTTCACGGTACCTTAATGATTGAGCCGACCGAAAGTGAAAGCTTGTGGGAACTGAACAACTTTGTAAATGTGATGGAAACTATCTACAAAGAAATCCAGGAAGTGAAAGAAGGTAAGGCTGATAAAGAAGACAACGTATTGATAAATGCTCCTCACCCTGAATATGAAGTAGTAGCCGATGAATGGAAGCACAGCTATTCTCGCGAAAAAGCAGCTTACCCAATTGAATCAGTACGCGAAAACAAGTTCTGGGTCAATGTAGCCAGAGTAGACAACACCCTTGGTGACCGTAAATTGCTCCCTACTTGCTATGGTAAATTTGATTAATCAATCAATCGTCTGAATACAAAATAGGGTGCGCAAAAAACGCACCCTATTTTTGTATCCAATCGACCTGTTTTCAGTCTCTATTTCCGGCTACCTGCCATAATTGACAGCCTTCTTTGAATATAGCAAAATGTCAAAATGCACAAAATGCATATTTATGCAGCGCGAGAATCGCGAATTTGCAAACAAAATGGCTTCTGTTTGCGAATTTTCGAATTTTATTTTCATAAGTAATTGTATAATAACAATATAGACGAAAACTAATCTATTTCAGCTCTTTTTCTTAGCCCAAAAACAAGGAGAAAACAGGGAAAAATCCGTAGGAACTATAGGTGCGTTTTCAAAGTATCTTAGGATACTTGGCGAAGTATCTTAAGATACCTGGAAAAGTAACCTAAGATACTTCGCCCGAAATCGTACTTTCCGACGACCCGAAATAAGGCTCTTTTGCCCAAATATCCTGCATAAATATGCAATATGAGTAAATATATATGCATAAATATGCATAAATCGGCCGAATCTAAACTTCCACAAACGACAAAATGATTCAAATATGCCGATTATTCTTTATCTTTACTTCATAATCAGTATCTTTTAATATCAAAATAACAATCACATAATAAGATTATGTATCACGTATTCCGGTATCTGCAATACCTTCTGAAGCTTAATTTCTTTATTTCAAGAAGTCGGCACGCATTGGCGCAAAACAATCAATCAGCACACCTGCCTCCAGACATTCGCATCCATGCAGCACATCCGGTTCCATATAGATACCATCGCCAGCCGATACCACTTTCGTTTCGCCTCCAACGGTAAAGCGAAACTTACCACTGGCAACATACGTAGTCTGTGTATGGTAATGCGTATGCGGAGTACCAATAGCACCTTTCTCAAACTTCACCTTAACCAACATCACCTGACCATCATATCCCATTATCTGGCGCGTAACTCCTTCGCCGGCCGGTTCCCATTCTTTATTGTTTTCAAATACGAACGTCTCGCTACGAGTTTTCCTGCCTTTTGCAACCTGCTGAGCTTGTACAGAGATTAACGGGAAAGTCAACGCAAAAATCACTCCTAAAATCAGTTTTTTCATATCGCTTGTTTTTTTTAGAATAACCGCTATTCTTTTTTACATATCGTGGTTCATCAAACGGTAATTTGCCATCTCTTCGTATTTGGTACCCGGTCTGCCATAGTTGGCAAACGGATAGATGCTGATACCGCCACGAGGTGTAAAAATACCCACTACCTCAATATACTTCGGATTCATCAGACGAATCAAGTCCTTCATAATGATATTCACACAGTCTTCATGAAATGCTCCATGATTACGGAAACTAAACAAATAGAGTTTCAAACTCTTGCTCTCTACCATTTTCACATCAGGCAAATAGCTGATACGAATTTCTGCGAAATCGGGCTGTCCAGTAATGGGACAAAGACTTGTAAACTCGGGACAGTTAAAACGCACCCAATAGTCATTGCCCGGATGTTTGTTGTCAAATGCCTCAAGCACTTCGGGAGCATAATCCTGCTTGTATTCTGTTTTCCGTCCCAAGAGAGACAGCTGGTCTTTTAATTCAGTCATAAAAATAAATTTATATAATGATTATCTCAATGGTTTTCCTGCTTAAAGACGCACACCTTTCTGCTTTGCTTCCAGATAATGTTCCAACCCTTCACGACGCAAAGTACATGCCGGACAATGTCCGCATCCGTCACCGGGAATGCCATTGTAGCATGTCAATGTACGATTACGTACCAGTTCAAGTACGCCCAAGTCGTCTGCCAATTGCCATGTCTGCGCCTTATCAATCCACATCAACGGAGTATGAATCACGAACTGAGCATCCATCGCAAGATTCAATGTCACGTTCAACGACTTGATAAATGCATCACGACAGTCGGGATAACCGCTAAAATCGGTCTGCGACACTCCGGTTACTAAATGATTAATGCCATGCTCGGAAGCATATACTGCAGCTATACTCAGAAAGAAAAGGTTACGTCCGGGCACAAACGTATTCGGCACACCCCCTTCAGGCTTTTCCTCATCCATAGCAATACTGGTATCGGTCAGTGAGTTTTTGCCCAGTTTACCTACAAACGACACATCCATCACCTCAAAAGGCACCTCTGCATCGGCAGCAATGGCACGTGCCAATTCCACTTCGTTCTGATGCTTCTGTCCATATACGAAGCTCAACGCATACACCTTCTTAAAATTCTTTTTCGCCCAGAAAAGGCAAGTGGTCGAATCTTGTCCACCGCTAAAAACCACCAAAGCAGTATCCTTGTTCATCATATCTCTACTAAATATCTTTTATCTTCAATACATTATAAGAAACATCCTCGTCATAGACATCGCTACCATCTATTCGCTTGATGGCTTTCACCACCCGCACGGTAACGGGCAAAATAATAATCTCGTAACAAGTCTTAAGGGCTGCTTGCGTCACAATCATCAACAACAACTCCCGGAAGGGAATAACCCCTGCGAATGCAATCGGGAAAAATAACAGCGAGTCGGCACTTTCGCCTACTAAAGTGGATACAATGGCTCGCACTGAGAAATGGCGTCCCTGTGATGCCAATTTCATACGACTCATGACGTATGCATTAAGGAAAGAACCTACCAAAAATGCAGTCAGACTGGCAATTGCAATACGCGGAGCCATACCGAATACAAAATTAAAGCCCTCTTCACCTTCCCAAAAAGGAGCAGCCGGCAATAATACAGCCAATTGAGAAAAGCCGATAACCATAAAGTTCATAGCAAACCCACTCCAAATGATGAGACGCGCTTTACGAA
>DYCT01000053.1:0-4108 GCA_019417975.1 Bacteroides sp. | reverse complement strand
CAATGCAATCGTTAATAATGTACGAAATAGGAAAAACAATCAAACCGGCAGTAGCAGTGACTGCCCCCAGTTGAACAACTTTTGTTTCCAATAAATTGGATGCTACTAAACAGACACAAAAAAGAATGCCTAGAAGCATAAAGGATACAGATACCTTATTCTTCATAATTCCTGTTTTTTACGTGGTTAATCTAGAATACACGACCGCTATTCACGGCATCGTCTTGTATAAATTATAAAAATCGGGCGCAAAGGTACGTTTTTCCAATATCCCATACAAATAAAAAAAGGAGAACTTTGGTTAAAAGTTCTCCTTCCCTTACTATAATATATGTGTTAGAAACAATAATCGAGCCCCACACCAAACACCTTGTTTGTACGAGTAAAGCTATCGGAATATGACAATCCGGTATTCATGAAATTACTTACATTCTTATCCTGTGTTTCATAATTAGTCCAGAAATAAGCGATGTTCAATTTCAAGTCTTTAGCCAATCGGAAACCGGCTCCGAAACCAAACGAATAAGAACTGGTAGTGAAACTCATATCGCTCATATATCCATCACCGAGCGAATATTTGGTACGTTGCATACCGGCACTCACCTGTGCCCATCTGCAAATATCCCATTCCAAACCGCCCAGATACTCATTTGTGCCACGTGATATGAAATCTTGTTTATTATTAGCCATCTTCGCATGAGTATCGAAGAAATGATGATAACCTACTGATGCACGCAACATAGGAAAAATCTCATAGCTCACACCTACGGTAAGCAAGCTCGGAATGTCGTGAGGGGTATTCACTCCATGCTTAAACAGACCGGTATCATCCACTTTCGTGTTATTCTGCACGTTCAGACTCGTATTGAATTCATACTTCACACCGACATTCAGCTTCTTCCATTTAAAGTCGACACCCAAAATAGGAGTTACACCCCAACCTGTCTGGCTACATTCCAGATTCTTGTCTGCTGTCTGCTCTGCCACACTATTGGCAGCCCCCGCAAGCTTCATATACTTCTGATAAGATGCCGCATCACCCGCAGCCTGATATGCGCTGGCTGCCTGCATAGCCTGTTCACTCATCTGAGTAAAGTACTTGTTCAGATTCACCATCTCACCATCGGGACCGATGTTCGACTGAATATTACGAATGTGACCGGTATATCCATTGCTTACATAATTGATACGTGCACCGACATAAGCCGAAAGAAAATCAGTAAACTTGTAAGTAGCACCCAACTGCAAACCGAAAATATACTGACGGCCCTGCATATAACTATCGACAGAATATGCCGATGCTCTCTGCAAATTGGACATTCCCAAAGAAGAGCCTGCCTGCTGCAAAAGAACCGGGACCATGGCTACCTGCGACTCAAAAGAACCCAAACCATCATTGAAAGTAGCTTTTCCACCACCACCGGTCACAGCAAAGTTCCCAGAGAAAACCCATTTGTTGCGTTTATAGGCTGCATGGATGGAAGGAACAAGCGGAGCAGAAGCTTTTCCCTCGAAAGTACGATAACCATCTTTGTCTGTATGGCCATCGGCGTTCATCAAGAACGGACGAAAACCGGAACAGATGGTACGTGTCTGGTAAGCACTCTGACCGTTAATGGAAATATGAAAACCGTCGCGATACAAAAAAGCCAAACCGGCCGGATTAGAATAAACTGCATCGATTTCAATAGAAGCATCCCGTGCCGGATTACGCAAGAAAGCGATGTGTTGGTTAGTATTCGTGAGAAGTCCTCCCGCAAAAGTTGTACTTGAAACGATTAGCATCGCAATGCCAATACCTAATTTCTTCTTCATTTAATCTACTTTTTGTTAAAACGGCTGCAAAGATACAACAATTTTGCACATACAAAATATTTCTGTGCATAAAAGTGTATTTTTACACACAATTAGTCCAATAAATAGATTGTTTCTAATAAAACTACCATTACAACAGAAGAAATTATTTATATCAGATATAGCTTTTGAGCGAAAAACCGTATCGGACATCGGAAGCGATAAAAAAAGTAAGAAATGATAATCTTCTCTACTCGTTTTTAGTGTCTCCTAAGTATCACCCGATATCCTCAAGTGATACATAGGAGCATGTAAAAACGTAGTATCAGTATCATACTATTAATTCATAATCTTAATACCAAAGAAATAGGTACGAGGTTGAGTAGGTCCATAGAAATAGCCGGAATCACGATATTCACCTTTATCCAAATCTTTTTGGAAACTATTGAATATATTCTGCACCCCGGCATTGAGCTGCAACTTCACATGCTCATGCAATACAAAAGTATAATTCAACTTCAAATTAAGGTCAAAAAAGTCCGGAGTACGTTCCAAACAATCCTGTGTAATATATTGTCCTTGATATTTCTCCGGTAAATCGGTTGGTGCGAAGTGTGGCACAATCATCTTGCCGGTATAGGTTCCCGACAGAGAGAAATCGAAGTTTTTGAGCGGAGCACTGGTAAAAGTGAAATAGCCATAATAATCGGGAGTACGAGGCATTCGTTTTGTCTTTTCCACTTCCGGGTCTTCGCTCCATGCTTCATACTGCTTATATCGACTACGTTGCACTGTAAATCCTAACTGCAAAGCAGCCTCTTTCCCATGAGCTATCTTGAAATCGAGATTACCACCGAACACACGGGCACCACTTCCGTTTCTACGTTCTTTTACCAATACGTCCCCATCCTTACCAATTGATTCCAAAACAAATACATTACGCAAATCGGTATAAAAACCTTCTGCCAACAGATTAAATTGGAAATGACCGACATTGGCTGTCCAATCCAGCGAACCACTGAAACTATTCGAACGCTCCGGCTTCAAGCCATCAGCCAGACGAACCATCATGCCTTCACCTCCAACAGACGACACATGCAAATCTTCATCAAAAGCTTGCGGAGCACGGAAACCGGTAGAATAAGTCAGACGAGCCTGCAACTGTTTCAACGGTTTATACATTATATTAATACGCGGACTGAAAATCGGATGACTGATGAGGTTATGACTATCCAAACGACCTCCTACCAAGATATTGAAATATTTCATGTTCCATTCGTTTTGGAAAAATCCTCCCCAGATACGCACATCTTGCTTCATATCACGACCATAGCCCATCATCACATCGTGCATGGAATTCTCCTGATACTCTATACCTCCGGTAAAAGTGGCTGGTGCAAACAAACAATGCTTCATATTACCGGTATACATTGCACCTAACACCCAAGTCAAATCATTGGTTTTACCATAAGCATCGGGGTTACGTTGTGCTCCATAATAGCTATTACGATCGGTATGTTGAATAGAAGCATAGGCAGAAAGCCGATGTTTATATTCCATCCATGCCAAATCGTAACTGATACCGCCACTATTTATCACATGTTTAGTCTGTTCTGCAATATCTGCTTCATGAGGTTGCTTATCAAATTTATTACCACCGCGACGAAACTCATTGGTCGTGTGATACTCCAAACTAAGACGACCGAACTGAGTGGGACGATAATAAGAACGAAATCCAAAAGTATTCATATTCAACTTACCCAACTCCGAAAAACCATCACCATCCGAATCATAAGGATTACGATTACGATAAGATTCGTACAAAGCGATACCATAACTATTGTCTTTTGCCACCAACGAGACATTTGCTCCCATGTATTGCTCCCAGCTCTTTGCATTCATATTATTCATGGTTGAAGAAACCTGAAAAGAGTTGTTCACCGGGTCTTTCGTAATAATGTTGATGGTTCCTCCTACAGCATTGGCACCAAAAAGAGCTGAGCCTCCACCGCGTACCACCTCAACACGGTCAATCATATTTACCGGTATTTGTTCCAAGCCATACACCCCCGACAAGGCACTAATGACCGGACGACTGTTAATCAGAATCTGCGAATACGGACCTTCCAACCCATTGATACGTACCTGCGGAAAGCCACAATTCTGGCAATTATTTTCCACACGAAGAGCAGACTGGTAGTTGAGCGACTTTGCCAAATCGGTAGAGTTTACAGTTTCAAACAGTTTAGCTCCCATTACATACCCCAGTTCGGGATAAGAAATAGTTTATAAAAAAGTTGGTAGTCTCATAAAT